>CAIRWP010000028.1 GCA_903882335.1 uncultured Opitutia bacterium
CGACCGTCGTGCCTTTCGCCGTGTCCAACACGAGCGCCGTTGCGCTCTGCGTGGACAGGTCAAGACCCAGGACGATCGCCATAGCCTCAGCGAATGTACTCGTTGATCAGGTTCTCGAGCATCTCTTGGCGACCGGACGCGAGCGTCGGCGCCTTGATGCCCTGGGCGTAGGCGTCGAGCTGGGCGAGGGTGGCCTTGCCGGATTCGACCTTCTTACCGATGCCACTGTCCCAGGAGGCGTAGCGATTCGAGACGAACTTATCCATCTTGCCGTCCTTGATGATCGCATGGGCGATCTTGAGGCCGCGGGCGAAGGCGTCCATGCCGCCGATATGGGCATGGAAGAGGTCGACCGGCTCGTGCGATTCGCGACGACGCTTGGCGTCGAAGTTGAGGCCGCCCTTGGTGAAGCCACCCATCTTGAGGATGCGCAGCATGATGTTCGTCGTGAGGTAGAGGTCAGTCGGGAACTGGTCGGTGTCCCAGCCGACGAGCGTGTCGCCACGGTTGGCGTCGACCGAGCCGAGGGCATCCGCGCCGATCGAGACTTCCATCTCATGCTCCATCGTGTGACCAGCGAGCGTGGCGTGGTTGGTCTCGAGGTTCAGCTTGAAGTGCTTCAGGAGGCCGTATTCCCGGAGGAAGTTAAGGCACGCCGCCGCATCGGAATCGTACTGGTGGGTCGAGGGTTCGCGCGGCTTGGGCTCGATCAGGAACTGGCCCTTGAAGCCGATCTTCTTCGCATGGTCGACGGCCAGGTGCAGGAGCGCGGCGAGGTGATCCAGCTCCCGCTTCATGTCGGTATTGATCAGCGTGGCGTAGCCTTCGCGGCCGCCCCAGAAGACGTAGCCTTCGCCGCCGAGGGCCTTGGTGGCCTCGAGCGCGTGGCGGACCTGGCTGGCGCCGTAGGCGAACACATCGGCGTTGGGCGAGGTGCCCGCGCCCTGCGCGTAGCGCGGGTGCGAGAAGAGACAGGCGGTACCCCAGAGGAGTTTCTTGCCGGTGCCTTTTTGGAACGCCTTCAGCTCCTGGGTGACGCGGGCGAGGTTCGCATGCGTCTCGGTGAGGGTCTTGCCTTCGGGAGCGATGTCGCGGTCATGGAAGCAGTAGAAGTCGATTTGGCACTTCTGGAGGAACTCAAAGAAGACCGGGACGCGGCGCAGGGCGTTGTCGAGGGAATCGGAGCCGTCATCCCAGGGCATGAGGGCGGTGCCGGCGCCGAACGGGTCGGAGAGGCTGTTGCGCATCACGTGCCAGTAGGCCGCGGCGAAGCGCATGTGATCCTTCATCTTCTTCCCGCCGATCTTCTCGTCCGGGTTGTAGTGCTTGAAGGCGAACGGGTTCTTGGACTTGGGTCCTTCGAACTGGATGACCGGGACGTTGGGGAAGTGCGGCATGGCGGGTAGGAGCGGAAGCCCGACTTTGCCGCTCCGCCCCGCCCTGCCAAGAATGGAATGGGCGACCCGACCGAACGGCTTGTATTAATGCGACCCGCGGAACTGCGCCTTGCAGGGACGGCCGTGCCGGACCAGCATCGGCCCTCATGGAGGTCGTCCACACCATCCCCGAACTGCGCGCGGCGGTGGCCCGAGCCCGGCAAGCCGGCCGGACCATCGGGTTCGTGCCGACGATGGGTTGCCTGCACGAAGGGCATCTCGCCCTCATCCGCCGGGCGAAAGCCGAAACCGGCTATGTCGTCGTCTCGATCTTCGTGAACCCGACCCAGTTCGGACCGAACGAGGATTTCGCCAAGTACCCCCGCACGCTCGCCAACGACGTCGCCGGGAGCGCCACCGCGGGGGCCGACCTCGTCTTCGCGCCCGCGACCGAGGACTTCTACGCGCCCGGCGCCTCGACCTGGGTCGAGGAGACGTTCGTGAGCGAGGGCCTGTGCGGAGAGTTCCGTCCGGGGCACTTCCGCGGCGTCACGACGGTGGTCGCCATGCTCTTCAATGCCGTCCAACCCGACGTCGCGGTCTTCGGCCGGAAGGACCTGCAACAGCTCGCCGCCCTGCGCCGCATGGTCCGCGACCTGCTCTTCCCGCTCCGGATCATCGCCCATGAGACGGTCCGCGAAGCCAACGGCGTGGCGATGAGTTCGCGGAACCGCTACCTTTCGCCCGCGGACTTCGCCAAGGCGACGGCCATCCCGGCCGCCCTCGCCGTGGCCCAGGCCTTGGTCGCCGCCGGGGAACGCGACGCCGGCCGGGTCCGGTCCGCGGCCCTCGCCCGCCTCGCGGCGGAACCGGCCCTCCGCCCCCAGTATTGCCAGGTGGTGGACGCGGAGACCTTGCGGCCGGTGGACCAAGTCACCCCAGGCCGGACGGTGCTGGCGGTGGCCGGTCACCTCGGGGCGACCCGCCTGATCGACAACGCCGACCTCGGTTGAGCGGAAAAAGGCGGCAAGTCCCCTTGCGGGGACTCGCCGAGGGGTCAGACTTGAGGGATGGGACAATTTGCCTACAAGAACGAGGTGCTGGAGCCGCTGCGCCGGGTCCTCTCCGAGCAACTGGTCATGGACCTCAACCACGTCGCGGATGGCCCGCTGCTCGCGATGGCCAAGAAAATCCCCGGCGGGTACATCCACCGAAAGCCCTTTCTCCGCGATGCCAAGTGGCGCTTCCAGAAACGCCTCGCCCACCTGACCCAGGACGCCGCGGCCATCGCGGATCACCTCCCGTGGTACCAAGAAACGCTGAAAAGCGATAAGGCCAAGCTCGGCGAGCACCTTGATGAGTTGGCCGCGGTGATCGGTGGCCCCCGCGCCGCCCTCCTCTGTGTGCTCTGGAACGAGCAAGCCACACAGAAGGATGCGACGCTCCCCGCCGACTGGCTCGCCCGGCTGGTCGCCCTTTCCAAGCCCCAAGCGGGCAAACCGGAGACGAAGGCCTGGAAGGCCCTCCTCGCCAAGCTGGTAGAGACGCCGGGGAAGGAACCCCTGGACTCGGCCGACGCCCTGGACTCGGCCGACCGCACGCTCCGGCGCCTGCAACAGGAAATCGCGCAGGGCAAGGCGGCGCGCGAAAATGAAGGCCGCCAAATCCGCCGCCAGCACGCCAATGAACTTGAGACGAAGGACGGCGAGATCCGCAAGGCCCGGGAGGAAGCCGCCAAGTCCCTCCAAGAGGCCGCCAAGCTGGGCGCGAACCTGGAGTCGCAGGTCCAGTCGTTGCAGGCCAAGCTGACCAAGGAGGAGGAAGAAGTGGCCCGGCTCCGCGGCGAACTCGATCGCGCCCGCGAGCAGGTCGCGAAGAAGGCCCGGGAAATCGCCGAGGAACTCCTCTCCGAGGAAGTCCGTCCTTGGCTGGCCGATGCCCGGATCCTGAAGGCCGCCTCAGAGGAAGTCGCCAAACTCCGCCAGCTCACCTCGGAGACGGTGGAGAAAGTCCGCAAGGCGCAACGGGACGCCGACCCCTTCCTGGCGAAGGAACACCAACTCCGTCAGGCCATCCCGCAGATGGAGGAAATGCTCAAGCTCCTCCGCCGCTACCAGCGGACCGCGGTGCAGGCGCTGCCGGAAGTGACCGCGCTGGAACAGCGCATCACCGAGCACGTCGAGAAGGTCCGCTACGAACTGGAAAAGCGCGACCAGCCTTCCGACCCCTTCCTCGAACGCATCTCCGCCAAGATCAACGTCGCCGACAGTCGCGAGTTGAAGTCGATCGAAAGCGCCCTGCTGCTGGCGGAACAGTCCGGCCTCGTCGATTCCCGGCACGCCGACCTTTACCGGCGCGACATCCATCGACGCCGCTCCTACCTGGCCGACCGCGATTTCCACGTCCAGAAACAATCCGGCCCGCTGGCCTTGCTGGAACGCGCGGCGGCGACGGGCGAGAAGGCCCGCTTGGCCGTCGACGCCAACAACTTTGCCTGCCTCCGCCAAGATTACCTCGGGCTCAGCCTCCCCACCAAGAAGAACGCCCAAGGTGAGACGCGCTTCCTGCTCGATGCCGCCGCCCGGCAGAAGGTCGTCCAACTGCTCGAGAAGCTGGCGGACGACGCCACGGGGCTGCACGTGTGGGTCTGCTTCGACGGCCAACCCAGCCAGCTCCGGATCGGCAACCCGCGGCTCAAGGCGACGTTCAGCCGCGCGGGGGGCAAGGCGGACCACGACCTGATGGACCTCGTCGCCAAGGACAAGACCGTGGAGGCCCCTTGGTTTGTCGTCTCGGACGACATCGAGGTGCGCGACGCCACCGGCCGCGAGGGCGCCTACATCGTCTACAACGACGGGCTGGTGCAGTTGCTGGTGAACCGCGGGCTGAAACCCTAAAAGAAAAAGGCGCCCCAGCGGGGCGCCTCGGCGGACCCGGGCGGGCGGCTTACTTGGCGGCGGGCTTCTTCGGCGCGGGCGCGGGCGCGGCCACCGGCTCGGGCAGCACCGCGGCGAAGGCCTCGGCCTTCAGCCCCTTGTGGAACTGGTTGAAGGAGTACTTGCTGGGCTTCCACTCGACGAGCGGGGTGGCGTCGGCGGCGGCCGGAACGTCGAGTTTGAGGCCCCAGAAGACGCCGTTGATCAGGAGGCGACGGAGCGACTCATCCTTGAGGTCGCTGGCGGAAGCCATGGTGGTGGTGAGGATGCGGTTGACGGTACCGGCCTCGTTCTTCAGTTCACGGGTCCAGGCGACGGCCATGGCGGGCTCGTTGATGCCCTGCTCCTGCTTGTCGGTCGCGCGCTTCTTGCGGCGCTCGCTGGGCGGGCTCTTCGGATCCATATCCTTCAGGACCACGCCACGCAGGAGCACCTGGGCGTCGGCGGGCGGGTAGGCCTCATAGACGTCGGTGTCGCCGAAAATGCTGGTCACGCCATTGAGGAGCGGGCTCTTTTCGGCACCGGGCTCGACGGCGGTGCGCGTCGCCTCGCCCTTGTGGTTGCCCCAGTGGCTCACCCAGGTCTCGCCGAGCACGTTCTTGCCGAAGCCACCCTTGCTGTTCCAGTTATAGGCGGCGAAGGGGCTTTCCTTGGGGATGCCGGCGAAGGCGTGGGTGCTGGTGCGCGTGGCGACGATCGGTACGCCGCGCTTCACGGCGGCGTCGAACTTGGCAAGGGCCGTCTCGTTCCACTTGCGGAAACGCAGGCCGAGCACGAGCGCGTCCGCGCCATCGAGGGCCTCGGGCTTGCCCAGCGAGGCGCCGTTGTTCGGATTGATGGTGCCGTCGGCATCGTGCGAGAATAGGACGACGCAATGGAACCCGTGGCGCTCCGCGAGGAGGCGGGCGAGCATGGGCAGCGACTCCTCCGAACGGTATTCCTCGTCGCCCGCGAGCAGGACGACGGTCTTGCCGGAGCCGGGGCCCTTGCCGCCGGGGAAGTCGAGCCAGCCAGGGCCGGAGGTGAAGGTCTCGGCCGCAGTGAGCGAGACCACGCAGAGCGTGGCGACCAGAAGGGAGAGGAGGCGTTTCATGGGGTGGTGAGAGGAGAAAAGTAGGCGGGCGGCAGGAGGCTTTCAAGCGCCCTGTTCTGCCAAATACCCCCTATTACCGGCGGTCGCCCGCCCGTTTGGGCGGGGGCGATAACGGGTCTGGGCGCAAAGTCTCGGTCCGCCCGTCGGAATAGGTCGTGACTCGGTTGCCCAGCGCGTCGACGCGCGTGGTCGCCGAGGTGCCGTCGGAGAAACGCGTCTCCACGTGGCCCAGTGCGTCCACGCGGGAGCTCGCGGTGACGCCGTTGGAGAAGCGCGTGGTCGTCGAGCCGAGCAGGTCCGTGCGGCTCTCGGCGGTGATACCGTTCGAGTAACGCGTGCTGACGCCGCCGAGCGGGTCGACGCGGGAGGAAGCGGTCACGCCGTTATCGAAGCGGAGTTCGCGGCGACCCAGGGCGTCGACGCCGGCTACGCCCGCGGTGGGCAGGCGACCGCTCCAAGGGTCGCGGTGCGCCGCGGCGGCCGCGGGGGTCAAGGGCCGGACAGCTTCGCCGTCGGACATGATCGAGGCGGGGGCGGTCGCCGCCCTGGGAGCGGAGCGGACGTCGGCGGCGAGAGGTGCGCGAGGCCGGACGGGAGCCGCGGCAGAGTCGCCGCGGGCGGCCGGCGCGGCGGTGCCGACGGATGGCGGGAGCACCTCGACGGGTGCAGGGCCCAGCGTCCGCGCCAGCAGGAAGCACGCGAGGAGCGCGAGAGCGAGGAGCGGAAGGAGGCGTCCCACCCGGACAGTATCATCGGGCGGCGACGCGGTCACAACCCCCGAAAACAAACGGGGCGGACGTCTCGCGACATCCGCCCCGGAGCCTCGCGCCGGAGGCGCTTAGGCGATGACCTTGTCGACCACCTTACCGAAGTTGTCGGTCAGGCGGAAGTCGCGGCCGTTGTAGCGGTAAGTCAGCTTGGTGTGGTCGAAGCCGAGCAGGCGCAGGATCGTGGCGTGCAGGTCGTGGATATCCACGCCGTCGGAAGCGACCTGGGAGCCGATTTCGTCGGTCTCGCCGTAGTGCATACCGCCCTTGACGCCGCCGCCCGCCATCCAGCAGCAGAAGGCCTTGGCGTGGTGGTCGCGACCGGAGTTCTGGTTCACGCGGCCCGCGGTGGTCGGGGTGCGGCCGAACTCTCCGCCCCAGATGATCAGGGTCTGGTCGAGCAGACCGCGCTGCTTGAGGTCGGCGATGAGCGCCGCCGCCGGCGTGTCGATCGCGCCGCCGGTGCGGGCGGCCGAGGTGAAGATGTTGGTGTGGTGGTCCCAGCCGCCCGCGTCCACCTGGACGAAGCGGACGCCGCGCTCGACGAGGCGGCGGGCGCAGAGGAGCTTGGCGCCGAGGTCGCTCTTGCCGTAGGCGTCGCGGGTCTTCTGCGACTCCTTGGAGATGTCGAAGGCGTCGGTCGCGGCGGTCTGCATGCGGAAGGCGAGCTCGAAGGACTCAATGCGGGCCTCCAGCTGCTCATCCTTCTGCACCGTCTGCATGTGGCGCTCGTTGAGCTGGCGGACGAGGTCGAGCTGCTTGCGCTGGGCCTCCTCGGTGGTGAACTCGCTCTGGAGGTTGGCGATGACCTTGTTGGCCGGAGCGCCGGGACGGAAGGAGGTCTTCGCACCCTGGAAGATGGAAGGCAGGAAGGCCGACTGGCGACCGTCCGCGCCGCCGCCGAGGCTGACGAAGCCCGGGAGGTCCTGGCTCTCGGTGCCGAGACCGTAGAGCACCCAGGAGCCGAGGCAGGGCTTAGTGAGGATCGCCGAGCCGGTGTGCATCAGCTTGGCGGCCGGACCGTGGGCCGGCAGGTCGGAGTGCATCGAGCGGATGACGCACATCTCGTCGGCCTGCTCCTGGAGCTTCGGGAAGATCTCGGAGATTTCGAGGCCGGACTTGCCGCACTTCTTGAACTCGAAGGGCGTCGGGAAGATCACGCCGCCCTGGCCGGAGGTGGACTTCTCGGCGAAGGCCTTCATGCCGGGCTTGTAGTCGAAGGTGTCGAGGTGCGAAGGCGCGCCGCCGGCGAAGATGTGGATGACGTGCTTGGCCTTGGCCGGCAGCGGGGCCTTGCGGGGCTTGAGGTCGGCCGTGATCTCGGCGCGGGCCGGGGCGACGAGGTAGTCGGCGACCATGGTGCCGAAGGCGACGGTGCCGAGGCCCATGCCGGTCTGGCGGAGGAACTCCCGGCGCGAGTTGGGCGTCGGAAGGCTGTTGGAGCAGTTCTGGATTTCCATGATGTGGTTTGGTTTGGTTGTAGAAACGGGGTTAGTTGAGGTAGACGAATTCGTTGGAGCAGACCATGGCCTGGGCGAGCATCTCGATCGGGCTGACCGGACGCTTGTCGAGCTTGACGCCCTCGTTGACCAGGCCGGCGCCGGTGACCTTGGTCTTGGGGGCCTCGACGGCGGCCACGAGCGGCGCGCTGGGGACAAGGGGCTTGTTCATGAGCTCGCGGGCCGTGGGCTTGGGGGCCTTGGCGACCGGGGCCGGCTTGGCCTTGGCGACGGGCTCGTCGATGAAGCCGGCGACCTTGCGGACGAAGTCGCGGGCGAACTTGAGCTCGGCGACGGTCGGCGACCGCTGGTACATGATCTTGTAGAGCTGGGCGATGCGCGCGTCCTCGGAGGAAGCACCGGTCACCTCGGGGCGGGCCGCGACGGCGCGGGCCACGACGATCGAGAGCTCGTTGTTCATGAAGAACAGCGCCTGCTGCGGCACGATGGTGGAGCCGCGCTTGGAGTTGGCCATGTCGGGGTCCGCGAAGTCGAACTGGGACTGGAGGTCGCTGAGGCGCTCGCGGTCGATGTAGCCGTAGATGCTGCGGCGGTAGCTGATCGGGTCCTCGGTGATGTTGACGGGGCGGCCGCCGAGCGTCGTGTCCATCTTGCCGGTGAGCATCAGCATGGAGTCGCGGATGGATTCGAAGTCCAGGCGACGGAGGTTGGCGTGCCAGAGGTACTTGTTGGCGGCGTCGATCTTCAGGGGGTCGACGGCTCCCTTCTGGGTCATCAGCGCGTTGACCTGCGGGTTGGCGGACTGGCGGTAGGTCGCCGACATCAGGATGCGCTTGTGCAGCTTCTTCAGGGACCAGCCGTCGTCCATGAAGCGCATGGACAGCCAGTCGAGCAGCTCGGGGTGCGTGGGCTTCTCCGCCATGTTGCCGAAGTCGTCGGGGGACGAGACGATGCCGGAGCCGAAGTGATGGAGCCAGACGCGGTTGACGAGCACGCGGGGCGTCAGCGGGTTGGTGCGGTTGGCGATGGCCAGCGCCAGCTCCCGGCGGCCGCTGCCTTCGTAGAAGGGCTGGCGGTCGGGGCCGGCGAGGATCTCGAGGAACTGGCGCGGGGCGACGGCGCCCTTCTTGTTGCGGTCGCCGCGCAGGTAGACGTTGGTGTCGCGGGGCTTCTCGGCGTCGGCGACGGTCATCGCGGTGCCGGGGCCGCCCGGGTGCGTCAGGTCGAGGGCGTTGATGGCCTCGAACCGGAAGAAGCGCGTCGGGATGTTGCCGTTCTGGAAGGCCGGGGCGGACTGCCAGGACTCGCAGAAGGCGCGGGTGGAGACGAGCACCGTCATCTGGGTGGTCGTGGCGATCTCCTCGTAGTTGGGCGTCGGGAAGGGGTAGGCCGCCAGCTGGGCGAGCGCCTTGTCGTCCTGGTCGCCGCGCTTGCCGGGCGTGCCGCGCATCTGGAGGTGCGCCATGATGCGGTCATGGTGCTTCACGAACAGCGCGTCGTAGGCGAAGGCGACGTCATCGAGGGACTTCGGCTTGAGGTTGCGCAGGGCCTCCGCGACGAGCGGGTTGACCGCGAGTTTCTTGTCGGCCAGCGCGGCGGCGAGGATGGCGGGGGCCTTCTCGGCGAACTGGGCCTCGGGCACCGCGCGGAGGCGGGCCAGCGGACCGGTGACGGGCGAGTCGGAGCGGATCATCATCGCGCCGTCCACCTCGCGGTCGACGACGTACTTGTCCTTGTACTTCTGCTGCATGTCGTAGCCCTTCTCGCTACGGACGCCGCCGGCGAGCGCGACCATGGCGCGGGCGCCGAAGCCCTTATGCAGGAGGGCAAGCTGGCCGCCGACGTACTTGTAGTAGCCGCGGACGTTCTCGTCCATGTACTGGCGAAGCTGCTTCTCGTAGTCGGCGCGGACGGCGGCGGGGGCGGTGCGGGCCCCGCGGATGACCGGGTCGACGAGCGGGTCGATGGTGGAGGCGAAGACGCCGTGCAGGGAGTAGTAGTCGGCGGCGGGGATCGGGTCGAACTTGTGGTCGTGGCAGCGGGCGCAGGAGACGGTCAGGCCGAGGAAGCCCTTGGTCGTCGTGTCGATGCGCTCGTCGATCGTGTCGTCGTTGTTGTCGAAGCGCTTGCCCACGGTGATGAAGCCGAGCGCGGCGAGGCGCGGGTCGTCCTTGGCCAGGTCGGGCAGGCGGTCGGCCGCGAGCTGCTCGATGATGAACTGGTCGTAAGGCTTGTCGGCGTTGAGCGAGTCGATGACGTAGTCGCGGTAGGTCCAGGCGTTGGCGGAGCGGTCGCCCTCGGCGCCGCCGCGACGCAGGCCCTTGGTGTCGGAGTAACGGGCGGTATCGAGCCAGTGGCGGGCCCAGCGCTCGCCGTAGCGCGGCGAGGCGAGCAAGCGGTCGATGGTGCGTTCGAGCACCAGCGAGGCGGAGCGGGCGGGCTGGCCGTTGCGGACCGCCAGAGCGTCGCGGATCACGGCGGCGTCGAAATCGCGGGAGAAGGCGTCGGACTCGGCGTTGGTGGGCGGCAGGCCGTGGAGGTCGTAGGTGAGGCGGCGCAGCAGCGCCTCGCCGTCGGCGGTGGGATTGGGCTTGAGGCCCACCGCGTCGAGCTTGGCCAGGATGAATGAGTCGATCTCGTTCTGGCACCAGGCGGGGGCGCTCAGCTTGGCCGGCACGGCCGGGTCCTGGACCGCCTTGAAGGCCCAGTGGTCGCGGGCCTTCTGCGAAAGTCCGGTGAGCTTATCGGCGCCGCCGGCCGGGGCCGGCGCGCCCATCAGGACCCACTTCTCCAAGGTCGCGATCTTCGCGTCGCTCAGCTTCGGACCCGACTTGCGGGGCGGCATCGAGAGCTCGGGATCCTCCTGGTGGACCGCGACGAGCAGCAGGGATTTCTTGAGGTTGCCGGGAACCACGGCGGGTCCTTGGTCGCCGCCGGCCAGCAGCGCCGCGCGCGAGTCCATGATCAGGCCACCCTTGGAGACGCCTTCGGCCGCGGAGTGGCACTTGTAGCAATGCTCGCTGAAGATCGGGCGGATGTTCTTCTCGAAGAACTCCAGTCCGGCGGGATCCATCTTTTCCGGCGCCTTGGCCTCGGGCTTCGCCGCGGCGGGCTTGGCGGACATGGCCTCGGCCTCCATCTTCATCTCCTGGGCGCGCACGGCGACGACGCCGAGCAGGAGAAGCGTGGCGAGTCGGAGACTGGACGGGAAAGTCGGCATGGGGTGGGTAGGTTTTAAGACACCGCTGGGGTAATTAAGTTACGGCGTTTCTGGGGGTTTCTGCGGGGCCTGAACTAGAGATAATTGTCTATTGTAAGCGGGGGGACTTCAAGCCGTAGATGAGGGGGACCCTAATAAAAAAGGGGGCCTTAGCCCCCTTTCGCGAACGGCCTCGCCGCCGCTCAATTGACGTAGACGAACTCGTTCGAGAGCAGCAAGGTGTGCGCTAGCAACTCGATGGGAGTCAAGGGGTTGCGAGGGATGGTCTCGCCGACGTTCTGTAGGATACCCTCGGCCCCGCCGGTGCTCACGGACATCATCATGTCGTCCGGGGCCTCGACCTTCTTGGTGGCGGGGACGCCCTTCTTGGTCACGGACCCCTGGGAGGCGGCGACCGGGTTGGCGGGCTTGGCGTCCTTGCCGGACGTGCCCTTGGCGCTGGTCCGGCTCGAGCCGGAGGTCGCGGTCTTGGCGGTGCCGGTGGCCGGGGTGCCGCGGGCGGCGGCGAGGGCCATGGCCTTCTGCTTGTCGAGGAAATCGCGGGCGGCGCGGATCTCGTTGGAGGTCGCGCGGCGCTGGAAGATCGCCATGAACATCGCGTTGATGCGCGCGTCCTCGGAAAAGGCCTTCACGACGTCGGGGCGCGCGGCCACCGAGCGGGCGACTTCGACCGAGAGCGGGTTGTTCATGAAGAACAACGCCTGTTGCGGCACGATGGTCGAACCGCGCTTGGAGTTCGCCATGTCGGGGTCGGCGTAGTCGAACTGCGACAACGTGTCGTTGAGGCGGAGGCGGTCGACGTAGCCGTAGAGACTGCGGCGGTAGCTGTAGGGCTCATCGGTGATGTTGGCCGGCTGCCCGCCGACGGCGGGGCTCATCTTGCCCGTGAGGAGGATCATCGAGTCGCGGATCGACTCGAAGTCGAGCCGACGCAGGTTGCCGCGCCACAGCAGACGGTTGGCGGCGTCGATCTTGAGCGGATCGACGGCCCCCTTGCGGGCCACCAGCGGGTTGAGGTTGGGGTTGGAATCCTGGCGGTAGGCCGAGCTGAGCATGACCTGGCGGTGCATGCGCTTGAGCGTCCAGCCGTTCTTGGTGAAGTCGTCGGCCAGCCAATCGAGCAGCTCCGGGTGCGAGGGCGGCACGGACATGTTACCGAGGTCGTCGGGCGTCAGCACCAAGCCTTCGCCGAAATGCTTCAGCCAGAGGCGGTTCATCGCGACGCGCGGGGCGATGGGGTTGGTCTTGGCCACGATGGCCTTGGCCAGCTCGAGGCGACCGCTCCCGTCGTTGAAGGCAGGGCGGTCGCCCTGCGAGAGCGCCTCGAGGAAGCGACGCGGGACCGTGGGACCGCGCTTATTCTTGTCGCCGCGCAGGTAGACGTAGCTGTCGCGGGGGCTGGCGGCATCCTGAATCGCCATGGCCTCGCGCGGGGCGCCGGGGTGGGAGAGGCGCAGCTCGTTGACCTGGGCCCAGCGGAAATAGGCGCCAGGCTTGCGGTTATTCTGGCCGCCGAAGACCGGACGGTTCTGCCAGTCGGCACAGAACTTACGGGTATCAAAGAGCGCGATGCACTCCTCGTTCTCGAGGATCTCCTCGACGTCGGGCAGCGGCCACGGGTAGGCCGCCATCTGCGCGATCGCCGGCGGCGTCTGCTTGCTCGAGCGGCCGGGCGTCGCGCAACGGTCGATGTGCGCAAGGATGGAGGCCTTGCTGTCGTTGTAGGCCTTCTGGTAGGCCAGGGCGACGTCGTCGATGGTCTTGGGCTTGAGGCCGCGCAGGGCCGAGGCGATGAGCGGGTTGACCGGGTTCTTGGGGTCGTTCAAGGCGGCGGCGAGCACGCCGGCGGCGCGCTCCTCGAACACCGCGACGGGAATGGCCGCCACGCGGGCGAACGGTCCGGTGATGGGGGAGTCGGCCTGGATGCGCATCGGCTCGAAGTCCGGCAAGGGCGTCTCCAGCTTGTACTTCTCGTTCACGTCGCCCCACTCGATCGAACCGCGCTTGAGCGTGGCGGCGACCAGGCGACCGGCCATCTCGCGGTCGTAGCGGGCGCGCATGTCCTTAAAGTACTTGTAGTAGCCGGCGGCGCTCTCCGCCTGCAGCTGATCGAGGCGTTTCTGGAAGTCGACCTTCAGGGTCGCGCCCTGGGGACCCGCGGTGATACCCGGCCGCTGGAGCGGCTCGATCGTCGAGGCGAAGATGCCGTGGAGCGAGTAGTAGTCGGCGGCGGGGATCGGGTCGAACTTGTGGTCGTGGCAGCGCGCGCAGGAGACCGTCAGGCCGAGGAAGGCCTTTGTCGTGGTGTCGATGCGCTCGTCGATCGTGTCGTCGATGTTGTCGAAGCGCTTGCCGATGGTGATGAAGCCGAGGGCCGCGAGGCGGGAGTCGTCGGGCTTGATGTCCGGGAGCTTGTCGGCGGCGAGCTGCTCGATCACGAAGCGGTCGTAGGGCTTGTCCGTGTTGAGCGCGTCGATGACGTAATCGCGGTAAGTCCAGGCGAAGGCGTAGCGGTAGTCCTCGTAGAGGCTCTTGCCCTGGTCGACCGGCAGACCGCGCGTGTCGGAGTAGCGGGCCGTATCGAGCCAGTGGCGGCCCCAGCGCTCGCCGTAGTGCGGCGAAGCCAGGAGGAAGTCGACCTGCTTGGCGACGACGGCGTCGACGTTGCCGGCCGGGGTGCCGCGACGGACGGCGGCGGCGTCGGCCGCGGCCGCGGCGTCATGGGCGCGGGTGAAGGCGATGACCTGGTCGGCGGTGGGCGGCAGGCCGAGGAGGTCGTAGGACATGCGGCGCAGGAGGGCCTCCGGGTCGGCGGCCGGATTGGGCGCGAGGCCGGCGGCCTCGAGCTTGGCGAGGATGAAGGCGTCGATCGGGCCCTTGACCCAGGCCTTGTTCTTCACCTCCGGCGGCGTGACGGCCTTGAGCGGGAGGTAGGCCCAGTGCTGCTTGGCCTTCTCGGTCAGGCCGGTGAGTTTGTTGCCGTTGCCGGCCGGGGCGGGGGCGCCCATCTTGACCCACTTCTCGAGCGCGGCGATCTTGGCGTCGGCAATCTTACCGCCCTTCTTCTTCGGCGGCATGGCGATCTCGGGGTCGCCGTAATGGACGGCCAACAACAGGAGCGACTTGGCGACGTTGCCAGGCACCACGGCCGGACCTTGGTCGCCGCCCTTGAGCATCCCGTCGCGCGAATCGAGGATCAGGCCACCTTTCGAGGCGCCCTTTTCGATCGAGTGGCACTCGTAGCAATGCTCGGCGAAGATCGGGCGGATAGTCTTCTCGAAGAACTCGAGGCCCTCCTTGGTCGGCTCATCGGCGGCGAGCAACAGCGGACCGGCGGTCAGCACGGCGAGCAAGGGAAGGAAACGGCGCGGGGTCATGGCGAGAGGATGAAGGGATGACAAGGGGGAGGTCCGAAGGTTGCACCTAGGGATAAAATCTCAGGCTGAGATTAGGGATTAGCCCTAGGGAATCAAGCGGGCTTAGGGGGCCTCCCGGTTAAATGCCCTTCCCCGCCCCCTCATTTCCGTGCATAAAGCCCCACCCCGGATGCGCATCCTTCTCGCCAGCGACAAGTTCAAGGGCGCCCTTCCCTCCCCGGAGGTGGCGGCGGCCCTGCAGCACGCCCTCGCCGAAGTCTTCCCAGGGGCCGAGTTCGACACCTGTCCTATTGCTGACGGCGGCGAAGGGACCACGGAGGCGATGGTCGGGGCCCTGGGCGGCGTCTGGGCCGAGGCGGCCGTCACCGACGCCCAAGGCCGACCGCGGACCGCGCGCTTCGGCTGGGTTCCCGCCGAACGTCGGGCGATCCTGGAGATGAGCGCGGCCAGCGGCCTCGCCTTGGTCTCCGACCGACCGCTCGACCCGACGTCCGCCAGCACGGCCGGCACCGGCGAACTCCTGCGGGCCGCCCACAAGCTCGGCGCGGAGCGCATCCTACTCGGCATCGGCGGCTCGGCGACCAACGACGGTGGCCTGGGGATGGCGCTCGCGCTCGGTCACCGCTTTGAACGCCGCGGCGCGCCCTTCGTCCCGACCTTGGCGACGCTGCCCGAGGCCGACCGACTGCGGCTCGCCCCACCCCTCTTCGCCGAGGTGCTCGTCGCCTGCGACGTGGACAACCCGTTGCTCGGGCCGCGCGGGGCAACGCGCGTCTACGGCCCGCAGAAGGGCGTGCGCGACTTCCCTTGGTTCGAGGCGCGACTCAGCCACCTCGCGGATCTGGCGGCGGCGGCGACCGGCACGGACCCGCGGGAGACGCCGGGCGCGGGCGCGGCGGGCGGGCTCGGCTTCGGCCTGCTGGCCTTCGCCGGCGGAAGACTCACGCCGGGCTTCGAGCTCGTGGCCGCGCAAGTCGGGCTCGCGGCGCGCGTGGCCCGGGCCGACCTCGTCATCACCGGGGAGGGCCGCCTGGATGAGCAAAGCCTGCAAGGCAAAGGGCCGGTCGGCGTAGCCCGCCTGGCCCGGGCGCAGGGCAAGCCCGTCGTCGGCGTGGCCGGCGCGGTGGCGGACTCCGCGGAGCTGCGGGCCCAGTTCGACCTGCTGCTCGCGATCAAGCCGGCGGAGATGCCGCTCGCGGAGGCCATGCGCCGCACCGCCGAGCTCCTCGGCGCGACGGTGCGTGCGCACGCCGCGGAACTCCGCGCCCTGCCCCGCCCTTAGGCGAAGATCGGCGCGGCCTTCCCCTTGCCGTCGATGGTGGCGTAGAACGGGCGACCCTCGATGTCGTAGGCCTTGCGCGGGCTGATACCCATGGCCGTGAAGATCGTCGCATGGACGTCCTCGACCGCCAGCGGGTCCTTGATGGCCACGAGCGGCCGCTCGTCGGCGGTCGCGCCGAAGACATGCCCTTTCTTTACGCCGCCGCCGAACATCACAACGCTCGTGCCGCCGGTGAAGTGGCGGTGCAGGCCGTAATGATCGGGGTTCTCGATGGTGCCACCCTTATGGAAGGACTGGTCGCCGGCCTTGGAGCCGGGGCGTCCCTCGATCATCGCGTCGCGGCTGAACTCGCTGGCGATGACCACCAGCGTGCGGTCGAGCAGGCCGCGGGCCTCGAGGTCGCGGATCAGCTGCGCCACGGGCGCGTCGATCGTGCGGTGCATCTCGTCCACCATCTTGTGGCCCTTGCCGTGGGTGTCCCAGTTGAAGAAGGGCACGTACTCGGTGGTGACCTCGACGAAGCGGGCCCCGTTCTCGACCAGCCGGCGCGCGAGCTGGCAACCGCGCCCGAAGCGGGTCGTGCCGTAGGCCTGCTGGGCCTCCTTCGGCTCCAGCGAGAGGTCGAAGGCCGCGCGCTCCTTGGCGCTCAGGAGCCGGTAGGCGTTGTCCATCGAGCGCAGCATCGACTGCTGCTGGAAGTCGCTCATCCGGTCGCGGTCGGGGCTGGCGTCCACCAGGCGGCGGAACTCGCGGTCGCGGTTCACGAAGCGACCGGCGTCCATGCCCTTGGGCGGGCGCACCGCGGTGGCGGCGTCGTCGGGGAACGGCAGGTTCATCGGGCCGAACTCGCCGCCGAAGAAACCGGCGGTCGTGAAAGCCTTCAGTTCCTCGCTCTCGCCGACGCCCTCGAGGCGCTGGCCGATGTTGATGAAGGCGGGCATCACCGGGTTGCGGGGGCCGAGCACGCGGGCCATCCACGCGCCGAGGTGCGGGCAGGCGACGGTCTGCGGCGGCACGTAGCCGGTATGCCAGTGGAACTGGTGGCGCGAATGCAGGATGCTGCCGAGGTCGGGCTGGACGGCGGAGCGGATGAGCGTCGCGCGGTCCATGACCGAGGCGATCTGCTCGAGACCCTGGCAGATGCGCAGCCCGTCGACCGCGGTGGGGATTGCCGGGAAGGTGCTCAGCACGCGCTTGTACTCGAGGCCCTTCTCGTAAGGCGCGTAGCGCTTCGGGTCGAAGGTCTCGGGCGCGGCCATGCCGCCGGCCAGCCAGATCAGGATGCAGGCGTCGGCCTTGGCGACCGGCGCGGGTTCGTCGGCAGCGAGGAGCTTCGGCGCGCCGAGGCCGAGCGTGGCGACGCCGGCCGCGCCGAGGAGGCGGAGGAACTCACGGCGACGCAGGGCGGGCGGGAGGTCCGGGTCGAGGGGAAGGTCGGGAATCATGGTTCAGCGGATGGTCTGGAATTCGGGCAGCATGCAGACGGCCCAGAGGAGGTCGGCCACGCCTTGCTCATCGAGCTTGGGCCCGAGCAGGCTCCGGGCCACGGCGAGCTCGGCGGCGGTGGGTTCGCGGCAGAGGGCCGACAGGTACAGCCAGCGCGCAAAAGCCTCGGGGGACTCCCAGTTCCGCCGCAGGAGGTTGGTCGCGCCGCGGGCGAGAAGGTCGGTGAGGGCGGCGCCGTTGGCCAGGTCGATCGCCTCGAGCGTGCTCAGCTCGTTCGGACGCATCGACACGATCTGCTCGCGGTTCGGGCGGCCGAGCGAACGCTGCAGGAGGTCGGCCTTCATCAGCGTAGCGCGCGGGGTCAGCAGGACCTTCCCGGAGAAGACCGCGACCTGATCGGCCATCCGCTTCTCGGCGAGACCCCAGGCGGTCCCCGCGACGAGCGCGACCGGCTTCCACCCGGCGGCGGCGGACAGCCGCCCTTGGGTGTCGGGCAAGGTCGCCGACCACTGCCAGGACTTATCCGTGGCCAGGGCGACCTCCTTGCCGTCGACGGTCTGCGCGTACAGCTGGCACCAGAGGGCGGCGGCGTTCGGCGCGGACCCGCCGTTGCGACCGACGGCTACGATCTCGTTGGCGCCCGCGCGGAGGAAGGGAGTGAGATCGAAGGTCTGCGGGGTCTGCCAATCGTCGCCGGCGCCGACCTTGCGGCCGTTGACCCAGAGCTCGAAGGCGTTGTCGCCGGTGATCGTGCAGGCCGCGCGGCGCGGCGCGGCGGCCAGCGTGAGCGACTGGCGGAAGGCGCGCGCCTCGCCGACGGCGGGCTGGCGACCCCGCCCCGTGTCGTTGGACCAGATGGGCTGGGCGAGGAACGCGGCGGGAGCGCCGCCGGCGGGGGCGCGCGTGACGCCGGCGTCGATCTTGGCGGGCGTGGTCCCCGTGAGCCGCCAGACGGCGTCGACGAACTGCTCCGCGGTCAGGCGCTTGGACCGGGGACCGCGATAGGCGTAGGCCTGCTCGTCGGCGGTGGGCGCCAGGACCTCCGCGCGGGCCTGGTAGGCCTCGGAGGTGGCGATGAAGGCGAGCGCGGCGCGCAGGTCGTAGCCCGAGTCCCGCAGCTGGTTGGCGAGCACGTCGAGCAAGTCCTGGTTCCAGGGCGCCGTCTGCATCGCGTCGACGGGATGGACTACGCCGCGGCCCATGAGCCGCTGCCAGAGACGGTTGGCCATCGTGCGCTGGAAGCGTCCGTTGTCCGGATGCGTCAGCAACGCCGCGAGCTGGGTCAGCCGCTCGCCCTTCGGCTTCGAGGCGTCGACCTGCCCGAGTTCGGGAAAGAGCCAGGCGGCCGCCGCGGGCTTGCCCGTCGGGACATCGCAGCGGACGAGCTCGAGCGGACGGTCGGAGTAGATAGCGGCGAGGCCGTAGGCGTCCTTGAGTTTCCAGCGGTCGATGAAGCTATCGTGGCAGGACGCGCACTTCATGTTGATGCCGAGGAAGGCCTGCGAGACGCTCTGCGCGAACTGCAGCTCGGGCTTCTGCCCGGCGCTGGTGGCGCCGCGCCACACGATACCCTTCGCGAAGCCTTCGCTCTCCGGGAGGGGCGCGACCAGCTCGCGGGCCAGCTGGTCGTACGGTTTGTTGGTCACGAGCGCGCGGTAGAGCCAGGGCGTGATCTGCTTGCGCCCGCCGTCGATGTAGCCGGTGCCGGCGTAGTCGTTGCGCAGGAGGTCGTTCCAGAAGGCCATCCAGTGGTCCGCGTAATCGACGTCGCGAGCCAGCAGGGCGCGGACGAGCCGGGCACGCTTGTCGGGGGCCAGGTCGGCGACGAAAGCGCGGGTCTCCTCCGGGCTCGGCAGGAGGCCGACGAGGTCGAGGGAGACGCGCCGGAGGAAGGTGGCGTCATCGGCGCGCGCGGGGCGCGGTAGCCGGCGCGATGCCGTCCAGGCGTCGAGCACGCGGTCGATCGGATGGTCGCGGCCGTCCTGCGCGGCCGGCAAGGCCACCGCGCGAGGGCGCAGCGCCGGCTCGTAGGCCGGTTGCTTGAAGGCGAACCCTTCGGTCCAGCGCGCGCCCTGGCCGATCCAGGCGCGCAACGTGGCGACCTCCGCCGGCGTGAGGCCCGGGCCCTTCGGGGGCATCCGGAGATCCGGGTCGGTGCTGACGATTGCCTCGAGCAATCGCCCCTTGGCCGCGTCGCCGGGCGTGAGGACAGGCCCATCCTCGCCGCCCTCGAGCAACGCGGCGCGTGTGTTCATCGAGAAGCCGCCCTTCTTCTTGTCCCCCGTATGGCACTCCGCGCAATGCTTGCGCAGCAGCGGCACCACGGCGTGGTCGAAGTCGGGCTCGGCGGCGCCGAGGACGGCGCCGGCGGCCAGCAAGGCCAGGAGGGCGGGCTTCATCGCGGGGCGGCTCAGCGGGCGAACACGATGCAGCAAGCGGCGCCGGCCGCGACGGACTGCTTCGTGTCGGTCAGGCGGCCGGTGGCCGGGTCGACGCGGTAGGCGTTGAGGGTGCCCGACTTCTGCCCGGCGCAGACGAGCCAGCGGCCATCGGGGCTGAGGCCGAAGCCGCGCGGGACGGCCGGGACGTCGAGGGTGTGGCCGAGCGGCGACAGCTGGCCGTCGGCGCCGATCGCGTAGGCCGCCAGCGAATTATGGCCGCGGTTGGAGACATAGAGCGCCTTGCCGTCGGGCAGGCAGAAGATCTCCGCGGTGGAGGCGCCCTTGGCGTCGGCGCCGGCGGGCAAAGTCGGCAGGACCTGGAGCTCCTTCATCGCGCCGGTGGTCGCGTCGACCGCGAACACGCTCACGGTCATCGCCATCTCGTTGCACACGTACGCGAAACCGCCCTGCGGGTGGAAGGCGAGGTGGCGGGGGCCGGCGCCCGGGGCCACGCGACCGGACTTGGCCGGGGACGGCTTGAGCGTGCCGGTGGCCGCGTCGAACGCGTGGATGAAGATGTCGTCGGTCCCGAGGTCGGGCACGTAGACGAAACGGTTCGCGGCGTCCGCATAGATACCGTGGGCATGGGGGCCGGCCTGGCGACCCTTGTTCGGGCCCGTGCCCTCGTGCTGCAGGAATGAGCTCGCGGGGCCGATCGAACCATCGGCCTTGAGCGGCAGGCAGGCGACGGAGCCCGAGCCGTAGTTGGCCGCGAAGAGGAACTTGCCCGTCCGGTCCAACGTGACATGGGTGGCGCCCTTCCCCTTCGTTTCCTCCGTGTTGAGCAAGGTGGCCGGGCCGTTCGCGGCGAGACGGTAGGCGGCGACGCCGCCACCGGCGACCTCGGCGGTGGCGTAGAGCACCTTGCCATCCTGGCCTAGCGCCAGGAAGGAGGCACCCTTGGCCTCGGCGATGACGACGGGGACGGAAAGTTTGCCGGTCTCCGCGTCGAGGGTGCCGCGCAGGATGCCCTGGGCCGCGGCCCCGGAGGTGCCGACATAGAAGGTGAGGTCGCCGGCGACGGCGGAGGCGGCGAGCAAGGTGAGCACGGGGAGGAGGGAGCGCATGGTGCGGTGGTTATGATTAGAGGGATAGGAAAGGCCGAGGTTCCAAGCAAACTCAGCGGCCGTCCCACCAGCCATCCAGGAGGGCGGTGAGTCGTTTGACCTCGGCCGGACGTTCGGCGGCGAGGTCGCGCTTTTCATGGGGATCGGCCTTGAGGTCGAAGAGACGCGGCGGCTCGGTGGCGTCGCTCGAGCCATGCTGGGTCGCGCCGGTCTTCAGGCCGCTCGAGACGATGAGCTTCAGGTCGCCGGCGACGAGCCAGCGGTAGCGCAGGCTGGCGGCGGGGGTACCCAGTTGGCGGATATCGTGGGTCGAGTTCTGCCCGGCGACGAAGGGGCGCGCCTGCAAGGCCGCGTCATCCAGGAGATTGAGACCGTCGCCGTCGGCGGGCACCGGCGCGCCGGCGAGCTTGAGCAAGGTCGGCATAAGGTCCACGGCGCTGGCCGGAGCCTGGACGACCGTCGGCGCGACCTGGCCCGGCCAGCTCACGAGGATCGGGGAGCGCACGCCGCCGTCGAAGGGCGACTGCTTGGAGCGCGCGAAGTCGACCTCCGGCTTGTCGGTCCGCGGGATCCAGCCGTTGTCGGCGATGTAGACGATGACCGTGTCGCGGGTGAGGCCTTCCTTCTCGAGGTGGGCGCGCACCTCGCCGATGGTCTCGTCGAACCACTCCACCATCGCATGGTAACGGGCGGCCTGGAGCGTCGGCGACTTGTCGCGGTACTTGGCGAGGAGCCGTTCGGGCGGCGTGTGCGGGTCGTGCGGCATCATGGGCGCGTACCACGCGAAGAACGGTTTGCCGGACTGCTTGGACCGGGTGATGAAGTCCGTGAGCGGGGCCAGGCTCTTGCGCCCGATGTCGAGCCCCACGTCGCCATGACGGCCACCCTTCGTCATGCCTTCGGTGAAACCGCCGGTGGAGTAATCGCCCATCCACCACTTGCCGGTCTGCAGGCTGACGTAACCGCGCTCGCCCAGCAGACGCGGCAGGATCGGCGATGTCTGGAACAGCTTGATCATCTGGGCCCGACCCTGGAGGAAGGCCGGGCTTTTCTGGCGGGCCGCCGCGCCGCCGGCGGCGGCGGGCACCAGCGGGTCGTTGCCGGTGATGCCGTGCCGGTGGACATGCCGGCCGGTCAAGATCGAGGCGAGGCTGGGGCCGCACAGGGAGTTGGTGACGTAGCCCCGGGGGAAGACGCGGGACTCGGCCGCCAACTTGTCGAGGTGCGGGGTGCTGACCGCCTTGGAGCCCATGAAGCCGTAATCGAACCACGCATGGTCGTCCGAGATGATCATCAGGATGTTCGGGGCCTTCGCGGGCGCCGCGGGTTCGGCGGCCGTCAGGGTGAGGGCACCGAGGAGAAGCAGGAGGGAACGCATGGGGAAAGTCACCAGATCTTGACGCGCTGAGCGGGGTCGAGCCACATCGAATCGCCCGGCTTCGTGCCGAACGCCTCGTGGAACTCGTCGATGTTGCGCAGCACGACGTTGATGCGCTGGGGCATCGGGGAGTGGGTGTCGGACAGCAGGCGGTTCCGCAAGGTCTCCGGGCGGATGTTGCCGGCGAAGGCGAAGGCGTGCGCCAGGAAGAAACGCTGCAGCGGCGTCTGGCCCGCGATGAGCCGGCCGGAGCGGAACGCCTCGGTCTCCCGGAAGGCGTCCAGCGCGATCGCCACGCCGCCGATGTCGGCGATGTTCTCGCCGAGGGTCAGCTTACCGTTGACGCGGATGCCCGGCAGCGGTTCCTCCCGGTCGTACTGGGCGACGATCCGGTCGCAGCGCTCGCGGAACGCCTTCTCCGTCGGCGGAGACCAGCCCTGCTCCAGGCGCCCCGTCGGACCGAAACGGCGCCCCGAGTCGTCGAACCCGTGCGTGAGCTCATGCCCGATGGTGCAGGCGATGAAGCCGTAGAGCACGGCGTCATCGAGCGCCTCGCCGTCGTACGTCGGCACCCCGAGGATGGCGGCGGGCATGACGATCTCGTTGTTCATCGGGCTGTAGTAGGCGTTGACCGTGTAGGGGCGCATACCCCACTCCTCGCGTTCCGGGGCGCCGCCGACCCGGGCGAACGTCCGGGCGCGCGACCACTTGCTGACGTTGACGAGGTTCTGGGCGAGGCCGTCGGCGCGGATCTCCACGCCTTCGTAGCCGCGGAACTTATCGGGATAGCCCACGCGGAGCTTGATCGCGGCGAGTTTGCGTAAGGCCCACGCCTGCGTCTCGGCATCCATCCACTCCAGCTTGCGGATGCGGGCGGCGAAGGCGGTCCGGACGTTCTCGCAGACCAGGCGGAAACGTTCGCGCTGCGCCGGGGTGAAGCGGCGCGCCACGTATTCCTTGCCGAGTAGGTCGCCCAGGGCGCCATCCTGTATCCGCAAGGCCCGCTCCGGGAGACTGCGTTGCTGCTTGGCGCCGGTCAGGACGACGCCCTCGAACTCGAAGGCGGCGGCCGCCGTGGCGGCGTTGAGCACGGAAGCATGCCCGGAGATCGCCTGGAAGCGGAAGTAATCGCGGACCGCCTCCGCCGGGGTCTCGGCGAGGATCCGCGCCAAAGCCTTGAGGAAATCGGGCTGGCCGACGATGACGCGGGTGACCGCGGGGGCGCCGGCGCGCCGCGTGACGGCCTCCCAGCGCAGGCCGGGCGTGAGGGCGTCGATCTCCGCCCAGGACATCGGGTGGTAATGGGCGTCAGGGTTGCGCAGCTGCACCAGCGGCAAGGAGACTTCGGCGAGCCTGGTCTCGAACGCGAGGACCGCCGCGCCGGCCTGCCGGGCTCGCGCCGCGTCATAACCGAGGAAGCCCAGCATCTGGGCGACATGGGCGGGGAAGGCGTCCCGCACGCGCTTGGTGGCGGGCTCCTCGCTGAAATAGAACGCGCGCTCCGGGAGGGAGAGCCCCGTCTGCCAGAGCTGCAGCGCGACCTTCGTCTCGTCCTTCTTGTCCTGCCCAGCGAACACCCCGAGGAACGTCCCCGTGCCTTCGGCGTAGAGATCGGCGGCGGCCTCCAGGAGCGCCTGCGGCGTCTTGGCCTCGTCGAGCTTGGCCAGGACGGCGCGCAGCCCGGCCGGGAGCTCGGCCGGGCCGGCCTCGAAGCCGAGGGCGGAACGCCAGAAATCGGCGAGCCGACGCTGATCGGCGGTGGCGTCCGGCTTTGCGAGCAACTCGCCGTTGATCACGAGGAGGTCCTTCTTGATGAGGTCGTCCTGCCAGGCGAAGGAGTTGTAGACGGCCCGGTCGGGGGCCAAGGGGAAACGGCGTAGCCAGGCCCCGTTCGCATGCGTCCAGAAGTCCTGCCGGGCGGACACCGCCGGGTCGCGGTTGGCCTCGATGAGATCCGCCCCGGGCAGGGAAGTAGCCAGCAGGAGGGCGAGCAGGGGCGAACGCATACCGCAGGGTGGCGGCCCCCAAGGGCGGGGGAAACCCTATTTTAGGGAACGATGACCCGGGCCGGGGCTTGGACCGTTTGACAGGCCCCGGCGAGCGGGCAGATTACCCCTCGCCCACCCCCGGGCCCGGCGGACGCCCTGGCGCCGGAAAAATCTACGCGAAGGATTTCATTGTCAGACAATGACTTAGGAAATCATTGGTCCGAAAAGGGCATTTTCCGGCCCCTTCTATAGAGGCCATTTACTTTTTATTAGAAACCACCCCACCCCTTTCCACATGATCCAAACCCAACTCCTCCAAGACCTCCGCCTGCCGACCAGCACCCTCCCCGCCCCGACCCACGACCGCCACCCGAACCAGGAGACCGCCGCTGATTCCTCGACCCTGTCCGAGCTCGCCGCGCTCGCGGCCCAGGCCTTCGCCGAGGAGCCCACCGAGTTCGACGGCCTCGGCGACTACCTCCGCCGCGCCTGCCACCGCGATAAGCTCGAACCCGCCGAGGAGACCGCGCTGGGTCGCGCCCTGCGCGCCGGTCGCCGGGCCGACGGCTCGTTCACGCCGGCGGCGCGGCTCGCCTACGATGAGTTCGTCGAACGCAACCTGCGCCTGGTCGTCTACTTCGCCAAGCGTTTCGCCCGGAGCCGCGATGACCTGCTGGACCTGATCAGCGCGGGCAACCTGGGCCTGATGACCGCGACCCAGAAGTTCGACCCCGAGCGCGGCATCCGTTTCAGTACCTTCGCGGCGTGGGACATCCACAGTCAGATCGTGGCGGAGGTGCGCCAGCGCCAGCGCCCGGTGCACCTGCCGCGCAACCTCCACGAGCAGCTGACCGCGGCCCGGCGCGCGGAGGCCGAGCTGACGCAGCAGCTCGGACGCGAGCCCACCGAGACCGAGGTCTCCTTGGAACTGGGTTGGGCGCCCGACCACCTGACGGACCTGCGCCGGCTGACGCAGGCCGGCGTCTCGCTCGACGCCCCGCCGGAAAACGACGGCGGACTCACCCTGGCGGACCGCCTGAAGGACGAGGCGGCAACGGACCCGGCGCACGCGGCGGAACGCTCCGACCGCGCGACCTTCGCCCGCGCCCTGCTCGACCATCTCGACGGACGCGAGCGCCGCATCCTCTGCCTACGCCACGGGATCGGGACCGACCATGAATGGACGCTCGAGGAGATCGGCGCCGCCCTGGGCGTCACCCGCGAACGCGTCCGCCAGCTCGAGGGCATCGCGCTGCAGAAGCTCCGGACCGAGGCGGCCGCGCGGCCCGCGGCCTAACGCCGCCCGCAAGGCGGCCTACTAACCCGGGGACGAGCACGGGCGGTCTTGCCGCGGCGTCGGGGGTGACCATGATCGACGTCATGGCTCTCCGCCGCCCCGCCCTCCTGCTGGCCGCCACGCTGGCGCTGCGCGGAACCCTCGGTGCCCAGAACCACGAGCCTTTCGAGGACCCGCCGATCAACTACTCCACGACGGTGCCGGTGGACGCCGTCTCCCGCCTGAACGCGGCCATGGCGAAACAGGCGGAGGAAATCCGCGGCTGGCCCGCGCGGCGCCGGTTACGTTGGTTACTCGAGCAGTTGCAGGTGCCGGTGGAGTCCCAGCTGCTCGTCTTCGGCAAGACCAGCCTGCAGCGCGGGCTCATCTCGCCCGGCAATCCCCGGGCGCTGTATTTCTCCGACGAGGCCTACGTCGGCTGGGTACCCGGCGGTGCCATCGAGATCACCGTCTTCGACCCCGTGCTGGGTGCGACCTTCTACGTGCTCGACGCCCAGCAGCCAGAGACGGCGCCGTTGATCGCGCGCAGCCAGGAGTGCCTGCTCTGCCACGCTCACCATGATCACACCCCCTCGCTGCGCGCGCGCTCGGTCTTCCCGGACGCGACCGGCGAACCGCTCAGCGGCTCGGGGAGCTCCAACATCGCGCCGGACACCCCGCTGGCGGAACGCTGGGGCGGCTGGTACGTCACCGGCCGGCCCAGCGGGCTGCGGCACCGGGGCAACGTCACCGGCAAGACAACCGAGGATTTCACGGGCGACGCCGGGTTGCGCGGCGAGGTGCGCCCGGAGCTACCCGCCGGCCCCGACGCCGCGCGCTACCCGCGGGCGACGAGCGATATCGTGGCGCTGCTGCTGCATGACCATCAGGTGCACGTGCACAACGTGCTCTCCGCCGCCAACCAGCAGGCGCGGATCGCGCTCTTCCGCTGGCCGGCGATGCGCGAGCTCCTGCAGCTGCCCGCGAACTCCGCGCCCGCCGGCTCCTGCCTGGTCGTCCTGAACAGCCAGGCGGAGAAGGTGATCGAAGCCCTGCTGTGCAAGGGCGAGGCAGCCTTCCCGGCCGGGGGCGCGCAGGGCGACGGGGCCTTCGAGAAAATCTATGCCGCCAGCCGCCGGGCGGACGACCGCGACCGCTCCCTGCGCGACCTCGACCTCCGGACGCGCCTGTTCAGGTACCGCTGCAGCCCGCTGATCTACGCGCGGACCTTCGAGGCGATGCCCAAGGAACTCCGGACCGTCGTGCTGCGCCGCCTCTCCGTCGGCCTGCGCGCCGCGACCCCGGCACCGGAGTTCGCCCACCTGCCGGCCGACGAACGCCAGGCCATCCACGAGATCCTGACGGCGACCTTGCCCGACCTTCCCGCGGACTGGGGGAAGTAGGCGGAGACGACGAAGGCCGGACCCTCGCGGGACCGGCCTTCGGAAACCTGGGGTGAGACGGCGGCTTACTTGGCGAGCGCGGCGAGCTTCTCGCGGATGGCGTCGGCCTCGATCTGGTAGCCCTTGGCGTTCAGGTGCAGCAGGTCGGGCATGATCTCCTTGGAGAGCGTGCCGTCGGCGGTAAGGAACTTCGGTCCGATGTCGAAGTAGTGCACCTTCTGGCCGTCGTCGAACTTGGCGATCAGGGCGTTGACGGCCTTGTTCTTGGTCCGGCCGGGGTTGTTGGCCTCGCCGGCGCCGCGCGGGAAGATCGCGAGGAGCAGGACCTTGGTATCGGCCGAACGCTTATGGATGGCGGCGATGATGTTCTTGATGCCGCCCGCGATCTGCTCGGGGGAGTTCTCGGCGACGCCGGCGTTGTTGGTGCCGATCATGAGGACGACGACCTTCGGCTTGATGCCTTCGAACTCGCCGTTCTCGACGCGCCAGAGCACGTGCTGGACGCGGTCGCCGCCGATGCCGAAGTTCACGGCCTTGTACTGGGCGTATTCTTTCTCGAAGAGCGCCTTCTGGCCGTTCCAACCGGCGGTGATGGAGTCACCGAGGAAGACGACCTGGGCTTCGCCCTTCTTGGCGAGCGCGACGAAGGATTCGTGCGACTTCACGAAACCGGCCTGCGGCTGGCCGTCGTTGCCGAGCTTAGGGGCGGCGACATCGGCGGGCTGGGCGGGCAGCTTCACCGCCGGGGCCTTGGCCGCGGGGGCCTTGGCGGCCGGCTTGACGTCGGCGGCGGGCTTCTTCGCCTCGTCGGCGGCGAAGGCGGAGGCACCGAGGAAGGCGGCGCCGAGGAACAGGGTATGGAGGGGCTTCATGGGGTGGGAGCAGGACAATGCTTCTCGCCCCGTGGTTCCCGCCTGTCAACGCGCCGTTGCGGACGCTTGCCCTGCGGGCGGAGCTCGGCCAGCGTCGGACCATGAGCAAACCCCTGCGTTTCGTGACCAAGGCCGAGGCCCTCAAGGAGGAATACAAAGGTCGCACCAACTACTGGCTGACCCGGCCGGAGCTCACCGGCGCGAAGGACCTGCAGGTCTGCGAGGCCACCTTGCCCGCCGGCGAAGGGCATGCCTTCCACACCCATCCTGAGCTCGAGGAGATGATCTACGTGCTCGCCGGCGAGGTGGAGCAGTGGGTCGAGACCGAGAAGCGCGTCCTGCGGCCCGGCGACAGCGCGCACATCCCCGCCGGCGTCGTGCACGCGACGTTCAACGCCTCGCAGGCCGACGCGACGATCCTGGCGATCCTCTCGCCCGGCGCGAGCCAGGGCCCCTTCATGGTCGACGTCAGCGGCGAGTCCCCGTGGAAGGAACTGCGCGCGCAGGGATGAATTGGTTCGCCCGCCACCGCGTCCTGCTCGTCAGCGCCGCGCTCGTGCTGCTCGGCGCGATCGTGCCCTACCTGATCTGGGGCGACGCGTTGGAGGCGGCGTTCTCGGTCGAAGGGGCGCGCGCCTGGATGTCCGGCTACGGCGCAGGCGCGGGCCTCGCCGGGATCGGCCTGCTCGTCGCCGACCTCCTCCTGCCGATCCCGAGCACGCTCGTGATGTCGGCCCTCGGCCTCGCTTACGGTACCTGGCTCGGCGGGCTCTACGCCGCGGCCGGCACGATGCTCGCCGGGCTCGTCGCCTACGCCCTCAGCCGCTGGCTGGGCCGGCCGCTCGCGCTGCGCCTCGCGGGCGAGGAAGGCCTGCGCGCCGGTGAAGGGCTCTTCGCCCGCGGCGGTGCCTGGCTCGTGGCGGGCTCGCGTTGCCTCCCGATCCTTCCCGAGGCGGTGGCGTGCCTCGCTGGCCTGCATCGCATGCCGTTCCGGACCTTCCTCTTCGCGCTGGCCTGCGGCAGCGTGCCGACGGGGTTCCTCTTCGCCGGCATCGGCGCGCTGGGCCAGGCGGAGCCGGCCTGGGCGCTGGGCCTGAGCGTGGTCGTCCCCGTGGCGCTCTGGCTGGCCGCGCGACGCTGGTTCCCGCGCTGAGGCCTACTTCAGTTCCTTGATCCGGACACCGCGGTACCAGACGCGCTTCGCCTCATCCTGGAAGCCGATGTGCCCGTCGGCCGGGCGGTCCTTCATCGGCGACTTATCCAACGCCAGTACGATGGTGCGCTCACCGTTGAAATCGACCTGCAGGAGGTCGGCCTGGAGGGTGAGCGTGTAGCGGTTCCACTCGCCCGCGGGTTTCACCATGTTCCGCGCCGCCGCCATCGCGCGGATGATCCCGCCGCAATCATGGTGGCCCGGCTTCGCCAGGCCGTGCGTGTCGAGGATCTGCAGCTCGATGCCACGGTCGACCGGATTAAGGGGGTCGGCCACGCGGAAGAAGACACCGGAGTTGCCGGTCCGTTCGAACTTGAATTCGAGGTCGAGGACGAAGTCGCGGTA
Source organism: uncultured Opitutia bacterium (assembly GCA_903882335.1). Classification (GTDB taxonomy): domain Bacteria; phylum Verrucomicrobiota; class Verrucomicrobiia; order Opitutales; family UBA953; genus UBA953. The sequence goes on from CAIRWP010000028.1 coordinate 28,941, forward strand.
CTTGCGCTCGGTGAAAAGGTACGCATCGAAGCGCTTCCAGCCCGTCTCGCCGGGGCGCGGCTTGAGGGTGACGGTACCGTCGGCCTCGTAGACCCAGTTGCCCTTCGTGCGCCAGCCGGCGAGGTCCTGGCCGTTGAACAACGGGACGAAGCCGGGCGCGTCGGCCGGCGGGTGGGCCACGGCGGGCACCGTCGGGCTGACCGGGAATGGTTCGCTCGCGGGACGGGCGAGCGACGGCAGGAGGAGGCAGGCGAGTAGGAGCGGGGTACGCATGGTGGCGGGAATCAAGGGAGACGCAGGGTGGCGGTCGGCGTGGATGGGGCGTCGAAGCGCTCGCTCAACCAAGCGCTCAGCTGGGCCGGCGACGCGGGCGTCGGGATCGCGGTCAGCGCCACGCGGCCGTTGACCGTGACCTTGACCGGGCGGGCGAGGTCGTCGACGAGCCCCTCGCGTAAGCGCAGCGTCAGGCCCGCAGGGACGTCGCCCTCGAGGACGATCTCCTGGCCGCGGGCGGTCGCGACGATCTTCTGGCCGGGCTTCGCGACGCCGGCGGGGAGCTCCAACCAATAGAAACGGTCGTGCGTGACGCCGGTCTGCACCCAGACGACCTTGCCGGGCCAGGCGACGCGGGTGAACTTGGCCATCCAGGGCAAGGCCTCGGCGTCCTTGCGGTCCATCCAATGCGGCAGACCGGGGTACACGCGCCCGAGATGCTCGTAACCGGCGGGGTCCTCCAGCCGCAAGCGACCGAACTCGGCGATCTTCTCCGCGACGACCTTGTTGCGGTTATAAGCTGCGTCCGCCCCGCCGACGAACATGGCGAAGGGGAGATTACGTACGCCGAGGGTGTTCACGCCGTTCGTATGCCCCGCCATCATCGCGGCGGCAGCAAACCGGTCGGCCATCCGCGGGGCGAGCTGCCAGACCCCGTCGCCACCGGCGGAATAACCGAGCAGGTAGACCTTGTCCGGGTGCACGCCGCGGACCGCGATGAAATCCTGGATCAGCCGGTCGAAGAGACGGTCGATGTGCGGCTCGTGCCAGAGGTTCCACGTGTTGGTCGGGGCACGCGGCGCGACCACGATGCCCTCGGGCGGGGCGTAGAGCCGGATCTGGTTGCGCCACTGCTGGTCGTTGACCTCGGCCGGGGCACCGCCGCCGCCGTGCATCGAGATCCAGAGGCTCCGCTCGCCCTCGGGGGCGAGGTTGAATTCCCGCTCCAGCCAGCGGAGGGACTTGTCCCCGTCCTTGATCTCGCGGGCGGCCACCTCGGCGGCGCGCTCGGCCCGGAGCTCCGTCCGGCGGCGCGCTTCGGCCACCTGCAACGGCGAGAGAGGCGGTATCGCGGAGACCGGGCCACCGAGGACGACCAGCGCGGCGAGCAGCAAGAGCAAGAGGAAGGGACGGGGGCGCCTGACCATAGCCTAGACCTAGCCACCGGCCTTGCGGAGGCGAGCCATCTTCTGAGGTCGACCGACCTCCCTCACCTCCTTTTAAAGGAGGCATGGCCCGCCCCGCCCTCGCTTTCCTGCTGTCGCTCCTGCTCGTGACGGCCGCGGAGATCCCGCCGAACCTCGTCGTCGAAGGCGTGCCGCCGATCCCACCCGAGCTGCGGACGCAGGTCGAACCCTACCTCAATCTCGGCGGGGCGAGTTTCCGCGGCTGGCACGGCGCCCGGCGCGAGGCGATGGTCACGACGCGCATCGGCGACGCGACGCACCTCCATCGCCTGGCGGAACCGAAGGGCAAGCGCGTCCCGCTGACCCGCGGACCCGAACCGATCCGCAACGGCGCCTTCCAACCCGGCGGCACGAAGCTGCTCTACGTCGCCGACCAAGGCGGCGACGAGAACTACCAGCTCTGGCTGGTCGACACCGCCGACCCGAAGGCGACGCCGGCGCGGCTCACCGACGGGAAGTCTCGCAACACGGACGCCATCTGGTCGAAGGACGGCCAGTGGATCGCCTACGCGACCAACCGGCGCGAGGTGAAGGCGAGCGACATCGTCCTCGTGCAAGCCGCGGATCCGCGGGAGGAGCGCGTGCTGCTCCGCCACGACACCCCGGGCTGGGGCATCGCGGATTGGTCGGCGGATGGGACGAAGCTCCTTCTCCGCGTGGCCAACGGCCAGGAGGACACCCGGCTGTGGACCGCCGACGTCGCCACGGGCGCCAAGGTCCAGGTTTCGCCGAAGACCGGCCGGCGCATCCTCGCGCAAGCGCGGTTCGGCGACGGCGACCGGGCGGTCTTCGCGCTGAGCGATCATGAGTCGGATTTCCTCGACGTGGTGCGCCTCGAGCTCGCGACGGGGGAACTGCGCCGCCTCGGGCCGGCCCCGCGCTGGGATGCCGAGGAGCTCGCGCTCTCCGCGGACGGCCGTCTCCTGGCCTACACGCGCAACGAGGAGGGTTGGTCGGTGCTCCACGTGCGCGACCTGACCGACGGGCGGGAACGCGCGCTCCCCGCGGTGCCCGCCGGGGTGCTCTCGGCCCTGGCCTGGCGACCCGGCAGCCATGAGCTCGGCTTCTCGCTCAACAGCGAGGAGACGGCGGCCGACGCCTGGTCCGTCGACCTCGACGCCGGGACCGCAACGCGCTGGACCGACCGGACGAGCAAGCCGAAGCAGGCCATCGCCGTGCCGGCGCCGCGCGTCGTGCGCGCGCCGAGTTTCGACGGGCTCAGCATCCCCGCGCTCGTCTACGAACCCGACCCCGTCAGGTTCCCCGGCAAGCGCCCCGCGCTCTTCCTCCTCCACGGCGGGCCCGAAGGCCAGTCGCGCCCGGGCTACCGCGGGAACCTGCTCTACTACCTGAACGAGCTGGGCGTGGCGCTCATTTATCCGAACGTGCGCGGGTCCACCGGCTACGGCCGGCGTTACCTCTCCTTGGACAACGTCCTGAAACGCGAGGACTCGGTCAAGGACGTCGGCGCCCTGCTAGATTGGGCCGCCCAGGAACCGCGGCTCGACGCGACCCGCTTCGCCGTCTCCGGCGGCAGCTACGGCGGCTACCTGAGCCTGGCCTGCCTCGCGACCTACCCCGACCGTTTCCGCTGCGGCGTGGACAACGTCGGCATCGCGAACTTCGTCACGTTCCTCCGCGATACCTCCGACTACCGCCGCGGCAACCGCCGGCTGGAATACGGCGACGAGCGCAAACCCGAGGTGCGGGAGTTTCTCGAACGGATCTCCCCGGCGAACCAGGCCGAACGTATCAAGGCACCCCTCCTCATCGTCCAGGGCCGCAACGACCCCCGGGTCCCGGTGACGGAGGCCGAGCGGATGCGGGACGCCGTCCGGGCCAAGGGCGGACGGGTCTGGTACGTGATGGCCAAGGACGAGGGCCATGGCTTCGTGAAGAAGTCCAACGCGGACTTCCAGTTCCTCGCCACCGCGCTCTTCCTGCGGACGCACCTCTTGGACTGAGCGACCCTGTAAACGATTACAAATGACGGCGGCGACCGGGAGTTTCCCCTCGCTCGCGGGCGGATAATCAGCATAAATCAGCCCATGGCCGCACCCCGCGGCCGTACCCCAATACCCTCCCCATGAACTGCGTGAAGAAACTCACGGCGGCGCTGCTGCTGTCACTCCCCGGCCTCGCCCATGCCGGCGAAGCGGATATCCGAATCCCCGACCTCGCGAAGACGACGTTCCTCGTCGGCACGGTTACTGGCCCCCAAATCCTGTGGTTCGGCCTGATCGTCTGCGCCCTCGCGACCGCCTACGGTTGGTGGCAGTACCTGCAGACGCGGGCGCTGCCCGTGCACCGCTCCATGGCGGCGGTCTCCGACATCATCTGGGAGACCTGCAAGACCTACCTCTGGCAGCAGGGCAAGTTCCTCGCCGGCCTCTGGGTGCTCATCGCGGGCTGCATGA
>CAIRWP010000029.1 GCA_903882335.1 uncultured Opitutia bacterium
GACGAAGGTCGTCGCCCCCGCCGGGCAGAAGTCCGGCGACGGGAAGCCGACGCCCTTGCGGCCCTTCAGGTTCCAGAAGATGTTCCACGCCCCCGCGGCGAGGCCAAGATCTTCGCCCCCGCCGCAGGCGAAGAAGTTCGCGCCGTTTGCGGAGACCACGTTGGTGATGAGGTTGGCGAAGGGGCCTTGCTTGTGGAAGTCGAGCGTCAGGTCGACGCCGCCGCCGGCGCGGACCACATTGCCGTTCGTCCACGGGCTGAAGCTCACGTCGTGATGGAAGCGCGCCTTGAACTCGAACTCCTCCAGGCGATGCGCCTGGCCGGCGAACGTGATGCCGTGGTGGCCGATGAAGCCGCCGGGGCCGACCGGTCGACCGGCGTCGAGCACGACGCGCCGCACGGTCACGTGAGATCCGGAGACATAAGGACCGCTGTCCACGCCATTGAAGAGCAGGTCCTCCATCCACCCGTGGTGCACGTCATGGAACTCCAACGGGTTCCAACCCTCTTCCTTGAAGTGGCCCGGGTAGGCCTTGGTCACCAGGACGAAGCCCACCCCGCGCAGGCCGTAGTCGTCGCGCGCTCCCGCGTCGGCGATGGTCGGGGCGAATTCGTCCGGCAGGTCGACCAGGAGAGGCGCGCTCAGGGTGACGGTGAGGCCGTCGACGGAAGCGAGGCGGGCGGCCAACTCGACGCGCGCCGGGGGCTTCAGTTTGGAGGCCTTGCCCGGGTCGCCGGCGTAAAGGTAGCGCACCAGTTTGTCATCGCCCCCCTGCAAGGTGAGGACGACTTCCTGGCCGGCCTTGAAGTCACCCGCCTCGCGCAACGTCAGCTTGACGTCGCCGCGCTTGGCCGGGGCGAGGGCTTGGGCTTTGCCGTTACGGCCGGTGCCGTGGAAGGTCAGCAGCCCGCCACCCCAAGACCACTGGGTCGTCGCCGACCCGCCGGTGTTCTTGGTCGGGCTCGGCTCGAGTTCCTCCAGCGATTTCGTGAAGCGTAGGCGAGTCTTGGCCGCACCCGCGCCCAGCAGGACGGTGCCTGCCTGACGGACATGGAGCCGACGGGAGAGGAGGTAGTCGCCGGCGGGGATGGCGATGACGCCGCCTTTCTCCAAGGCTTTTTCGAACGCCTCGGTATCGTCGACCTTATCGTTGGGCTTCGCCCCGAAATCGACGACGGAAGCCTTGGGCGGCGGCGCCTTGGGCAGCTCGCCCCCGAAGTCATAACCCGCCTCCGCGTAGGCGCCGAGGTCCGGCGGGAGGGCCGCGACCAGCAGCGCGGAGGCGAGGAGGGCGATCATGCGTGGGCTTGGGCGGCCTCGAAGGCGCAGGCCGCGGCGCCGACGACCCCGACGTTCCCGCCGAGGGCGGCGGGGACGATCGCGCAGACGGCGCCGAGGCGCGGGAAGGCGTAGGCGAAGGCCTTCGCCCGCATCGGGACGAACAGCGCGTCGCCCGCGGCGGTCACGCCGCCGCCGACCACGATGATGTCCGGGTTGAAGGTGTTGATCACCGCGCCGAGACCGCGGCCGAGGTAGTTGATGGACTCGGCCCAGATGTCCTGGGCGAGCGCGTCGCCTTCGGCCATCGCCTGGAAGAGGTGGTGCGTGGTGACCTGTTCGATGGAGCCGGCGAACTTCAGGAGGCTCGACGGGCGACCGGCGGCGAGGGCCTCGCGCGTGCGGCGCGCGATGGCGGTGCCGGAGGCGTAGGCTTCCCAGCAACCCTGGTTACCGCAGCCGCAGCGCGGGCCGTCCATCGTCAAAGGGATATGGCCCAGTTCGGCGGCGTTGCCGTTGGCCCCGCGCATCAGCCGGCCGTCGATCACCGCGCCCCCGCCGATGCCGGTGGAGATGGTCAGGTAGACGAGGTTGCGCTTACCTTTGCCCGCGCCGAAGACGTACTCGCCGAGAGCGGCCGCGTTGCAGTCGTTGTCGATGCGGGCCGGGAGGTGGCCGAAAGCCTTGCTCAGCTCGCCCTCGATGGAATAGCCGGTCCAGCCGGGGAGGTTCGGGGAGCCATCGACGCAACCGCGGGCGGTGTCGAGCGGGCCGGGCGAGGCGATCCCGATGGCCAGAAGGTCCGCCGGCTTGAGCTTGAGCTCGGTGAGCAGTTGCTGCGCGGCGGCGGCGACGCGTTGGACGGCCTGGGCCGGGCCGGCCTCAGCCTGGGTCTCGACGCGGCCGGAGCCGAGGACGGTGCCATCCTCGGCGACAACGCCGAAGGCGAACTTGGTGCCACCGAGATCGAAAGCTAGGACTTTACGCATGAAAATAGGTCAGTCGCGGGCCGGTCGCTGATAGTCGTCCTGCAGGCGGACGACATCGGTCAGGTCGGGCGTGGAGACTTCCAGGAGGACGCTGTCCTCCAGGGCCTCGAAGCGATGGATGGTGCGGACCGGGATGTGCAAGGCCGCTCCGGCCGACCACACGATGGGCTCCGCCGGGGATACCGCCGTCGGGTCTTCGCCGGGCGCCAGCGGGCGGAAGACCAGGCTCACCCGACCGGACAGCAGGAAGAGCGTCTCGGTCTTGCGTTCGTGGTATTGGAGGCTGAGCCGATGGCCCGCCTTCACCTCGAGCACCTTCCCGGCGTAGGCGGATTGCTCGGCGTACCAGATCTCCCGGCCCCAAGGCTTTTCGACGATCTTCGGACTGTGCAGCGGTGACGCCATCGACCCCGAGGTTCTGCCCCAAGCCCGCCGTTTAGCCAAGCAAATCCCCGAGGAAGTCGGGCTGATCCGTCGCCCCCGTCACCGGTTCGATCAACCGCGGGTCGTCACAGGCCACGCGATTCACGTCGGGCGAGACGCGGTGGACGGCCAGGCTCCGATCCGGGGCGGTCGCCGCCAGCGCCGCGAAATCCGCGGGGGCGAAGGCGCCTTCCGCCAGCCAGGAGGCTTGCTGGGCGCCCAGCAGCAGGACCGGCATCCGCGCGTGGACCTCGCCGGCCTCGCGGTTCGGAGCGACGGTGACCAGGCAGAGCGTCCGGCGCATCGTCCCATCCGGCCGGACCTGCAAGGACCAGAGGCCGCCCACGGCGAGGGGGCCCCCGTCCGCGGCGCGGAAGTAATACGGGATCTTCTGGCGACCCTCCGTCTTCCATTCGTAGTAACCGTCGATCGGCACGAGGCAGCGGCGCAGCCGGGCCGCGTCACGGAACGTCGGTCGGTCGAAGATACCCTCCGCGCGCGCGTTCGCATGGCCTTCGTCC
>CAIRWP010000030.1 GCA_903882335.1 uncultured Opitutia bacterium
CGCGGCTCCCGCCGCCGCCGCCAAAGCCCCGCCCGCCCCGACGCTCGAGCAGCGCGTCGCCGGCCTCGAGGCCTACGTCGGCAACACCGACCCGACCGCCCCGCTCAAGGTCGCCAAGGACAAGGACGGTAACGCGACGATTCCCGAGGGTCTGACGACCGCCTCCGTCGGCGTCGCGGGCCCCGGCCACAACGCCTTCATGATGATCTGCGCCGCCTTGGTGCTGTTCATGACGCTGCCGGGTCTCTTCCTCTTCTACGGCGGCCTGGTGCGCTCGAAGAATGTCCTCTCCGTCGTCGCCCAGTGCTTCGGCCTGGCCGGCCTGGTCGCCATCCTCTGGTGGGCCTTCGGCTACTCCCTCGTGTTCGGCAAGAACTTCGGCGGGACCATCCTGGGCCACATCTTCGGCGGCAGCGAGTTCTTCTTCTTCGAAGGCGTGACCTCCGCCCCGAACACCGACTACGCCTACTGGCTCTCGCAGAACGTCTTCGCGATGTACCAGCTGATGTTCGCGATCATCACCCCGGCCCTCATCGTCGGCGCCATCGCCGAGCGCATGAAGTTCTCCGCCGTGATGCTCTTCATGCTCGGCTGGATGTTCCTCGTCTACTTCCCGATGGCCCACGCGATCTGGGGCATCACCGGCGACATGAACGGCGTCTGGAACGCCGGCGCCTCGATCAAGGCCATCGACTTCGCGGGCGGCACCGTCGTCCACATGACCTCCGGCTGGTCCGCCCTGCTGCTCTGCATCATCCTCGGCCCGCGCCTCGGCTTCGGCAAGAAGGCCATGACCCCGCACAGCATGGTCCTCTGCGCCGTCGGTACCGGCATCCTCTGGGTGGGTTGGTACGGCTTCAACGCCGGCTCGGCCCTCGCCGCCGACGGTGTCGCCGCCCAGGCCTTCATGACCACGACCCTCGCCGCCGCGGTGGCCGCCTTCACCTGGGCCGCCCTCGAGTGGGTCCTCCGCAAGCACGCTAGCATCCTGGGCCTCTGCTCCGGCGCAGTCGCCGGCCTCGTGGTGATCACCCCGGCCGCCGGTTTCGTCTCCGCCTCGGGCGCGGTCCTCATCGGCGTCCTCGCCGGCGTGGTGCCCTTCATCGCGGTGGTCTACCTGAAGTCGAAGCTCGGCTATGACGACGCGCTCGACACCTTCGGCGTGCACGCGGTCGGCGGCACCCTCGGCGCCATCCTGACCGGCGTCCTGGCCACGGTCGACGCCAACGCCAACCTCGCCACCAACCTCAAGGACATCGTCGGCAAGACCCTGGTCACCGAGCAGTTCAAGGCCATCGCGGTCACCTTGGTGCTCTCCCTGGTCGTCACCGCGGTCCTCGCCTACCTGCTCAAGGCCACGATCGGCCTCCGCCCGACCGAGGAAGAGGAAGCGCGCGGCTTGGACATCTCCGACCACGGCGAGGAAGGCTACAGCCACAACTCGTAAGCTCCCCAGGGAGCTCGGCTCACAGGCCGCCCACCCGGGCGGCCTGTTTCTTTGCCGGGCCTCCCCGAAAAACACCCCGAACCTTCGGGTTTGCCTTTTCGCCGGATGGTGACAGTATGCTGTATACAATAAATCTATGATGAAGTTCTCTGCCACCCTGGAAGGCCCCTTCGTGGGCACCGCCGAGGAGCTCGCCGCCTACGTCTCGGGCAAGCTCGCCTCCCTCGGCTTCGGTCCCCGCTTCCAGGCCAACGAGCGCCTCGTGCGCTTCTACGCCTTCGAGGGCCTGATCGACAAGCCGGAGCGCGCCGAGGACGACAAACGCCGGGCCAATTTCGGGGATAAGCAAGTCCGCCAACTGCTCGTGGCCCGCATCCTGTCCGAACGGGGCAACGACCTGGAGACCATCCGCGGCATGCTCCGCCAGCACGGCAGCCGCGCCCAATTAAATCAGCTCGTCGACGAGCATGCGATGGCCTCCGAACTCGAAAGCCGCTCCTCGCGGGAAATCGTCACGTCGATGGCCGAACCGAGCGAAACTTACCTCCGCTCCCCCCGCCGCCTCAGCCACTCGGGCGCGGCCGATCCCGGCGCCAGCCGACCCAGTCGGTTCAGCAACGAGACGCTCCACCTGCTGCGCGATGTCTCGGACTCCCGCTCCCCGGGGCTGATCTTCCGCAAGATGGTGATGCGAGAATACGACCGGCCGGACCTCTCCCCCGAAGTGCGCGGTCTGTACCGGCAGCTGCTGGCCTTCCACCCGACCACGCCAGGCGAACCGCCCAAGCGGGAACGCTGGTCAAAGATACGCCTAGCCCCCTGGTGCGAAGTGATGGTGCACATCGACGGCCGGGCCAAGCCCAGCCAGGAAGAGATCGATGAGATCGTCCTTAATTTCCGTAAGTCATTAGAAGATAGTTATATGTAAGTTTTCGCCAGTTTATGACAGTGGTTATTTAGTGTTAATGACAAAAAAGATGCTGTGGTGGTGTTGACAGTTTTTAGGTGTTGTGGCAGAGTGGGTGTTCTTCACTCCCATGAGCCAACCCACCATCGAAATCCTCGCCCTCAAAAAGGGCTTCCTCCGCGCCGCCGCCGAGCCGATCCACGCCCTCGTCCGCATCGTCTCGCCCGAACAGCCCGTCAACGCGACCCCCGCCACCCGCGCCCCGCTTGACCTCGTCCTCGTGATCGACCGCTCCGGGTCGATGTCCGGCGACCCCCTCAAGGCCGCCCTCGAATCCGCCAGCCGCATCATCCGCGGCCTGCGCGACGACGACCGCGTCGCCGTCGTCACCTTCGACTCGCAGGTCGACGTCGTCCAGCCCCTCGTCCACCCGACGGACCGCGCCGGCCTCATCCAGCGCGTGCAGTCGGTCGAGAGCGGCGGCTCGACCGCGCTCTTCGACGGCTGGGAAGCGGGGATGCGCCAGCTGCAAGGCCAGGTCAGCAAGGAACGCATCGCCCGCGTCATCCTGCTCAGCGACGGCCAGGCCAACCACGGCCTGACGGACGAGCCCGCGATCTTCCGGCACGTCTCCGAGGCCGCGGCCGCCGGCATCACCACCTCGACGGTCGGCCTCGGCCAAGGCTTCAACGAGACGCTCATGACCGGCATGGCCCGCGCCGGCGAAGGCGCCGCCAACTTCGGCCAGACCGCCGATGACCTGGACGAGGCCTTCGAGGAGCAGTTCGCCATCCTGTCCAACGCCTACCTCCGCCAGGTGCGCGTGGACATCCAGGGCGGCAGCGACGTCCAAGCCCGTATCCTCGGGGACTTCCTCGAGGAAGGCCGCGCCACGAGCCGCAAGCTCGGCACGCTGCCCTGGGCCTCTTCGCTCGTGGCCGTGGTCGAACTCAAGGTCGGCCCGGCGGCCCGCGCGGACTCGCTCCTCGCGGTGAACTTCTCCGCGGTGACCAAGGAAGGCGAGCCGGTGACCTTCGGCCCGACGATCTTCGCGCTGCCGGAACTCGACCTGGGCGCGTTCTCGGTCCTGCCGACGGACCCGCACGTGGCCGCGGCGGTAACGGAGGCGATCATCGCCGAGAAACTCGAGCAGATCGAGGAGCTGATCCGCTCCCGTTTGATCAAGGACGCCAAGGACAACCTGGCCGCCCTCGCCGCCCGCGCGGACCTCACGGATTGGGTGAAGCAGAAGGTGGCCTACCTCCAGCGACTGCTCGAGGAGGACGAGGTGATGACCATGAAGGAGCTGCGCTACGGTCGCCGCAACATGACCATGGGGACCAAGGGAATGCACCTCGCCGAGTTCAACGAATGCGCGGGACCGGCGGTGCAGATGCACCACGCGGTCTACCACCGCAAGAAGACGATCGCGGGCCAGAGCACCCGCCGCCAGGTCCCGACCCCGCCGCCCGCCCAGCCCGACCCGGGCGCCAACCCGACCCAGCCCTGAGGGCTGGTCGGACGACCGAATCCCCGCCCGATGGAAGCGATTCCATCGGGCTTTTTGTTGCCCGCCAAAAGCCAGGGGGCAAACTCCCGGCAGTCCCATGCCCCGCGCCCTTCGCCTCACCCTTTGGTCCGTCGGTCTCCTCGCCCTCCTGCTCGGCGGCGCCCTCTTCTGGATTGATGGGCAATTGCGGGCCGAAGCGCTCGGCGCCCGCGTGAAGACGCTCCTCGCCGACGCGAAGATCCAGGGCGGCGTCGCGAGAATCGAGGCCGAGCTCGACGGTCGCTTCTCGGCCGAAGGCATCGACCTCACCTTGCCGGATGGCCTGCAGTTCAAGGCGGCCAGCATCACCGGCGACCTCGGGGTCTTCGCCAGCCTCTTCGGCACCTACACGCTCGAGAAGTTCGAGGCGAAGGGACTCGAGCTCGACCTGAGTCACCGGAAAGCCGCGCCCCCCGCCGAGGCCCCCGCCGCCCCGGCCGGCCAGACCACGCTGCCGCGCGTCGTCGTCGGTCCTTATTCCGCCGCCGGTCGCGTCACCTTGGCCGACGGCACCCTCCTGCGCTTCAGCGTCGCGGGCGACGGCGTCGACACCGCCGGCAAGGTCGACCTGCGCGCCGGCGTGGCCTGGCCCGGTTTCGCGGTGGGGACGAACGTGACCAAGCCGCAGGCCGATATCGTGCTGGCGGCGACCCTGCGTGAGACGTTCGGCGGCAAGGGCCTCGGACCCGCCGCGCTCGCCGCCGCCCTTGGTGAGGCGACGCTGACGGTCACCGCCAAGGACACGAGCCCGCTGGCCGCCGGCAGCATGAGCCTCGAGCTTCAGGCGCGCCACGGCGCGCTGGCCGGACTCGATTTCGGAGGCCAGTTCAAGCCCACCGTCCCCGAAGGGCTCATCGTGCAGGGTACGCTGAGCGACGCCGCCCGCCGACCCGCGGCCAAGCTGCAGCTCGCCGTGGCGGGCGAGACCGCGGCCATCGCCGCCACGCTCGACGTGGACCCCACGAAGTTCGGCATCCTCTCCAAGGCCTTGCCGGACTGCCAGGTGAAGGGCCGTGTCTATGCCGAGCTCGCCGCCGCCCAAGGGACGTGGCGCGCGACCAGCTGGCCGGATCAGCCGTTGCAGGCCAGTTGGGCGGATCTGTCCCGCTTCTCGAAGGCCATCCCGAAGGGCACGGGCTCGGCGTGGACGCTTGCCTTCGGCATCGAACAAAAGACCGGTAGCCTGGTGCTCGATACCCTCAAGGTGAAGGGCAACGGCATCGAGCTCACCAGCGAACAACCGATCCTGATCCCCCAAGGCAAACTGCCGCAGGATGTCGCCCTCCGGCTCAAGGCCACCGACGCCGATCTCGTGACGCTCGCCCCGTTCCTCGCCGGCGCCGACCTCGCGATCACGGCCGGCCGCTGGACCGGCGAGGCGACCATCACGCTCGCGAAGGGCCAGCCGGCGATCGACACGGTGAAGACGCACGCGATCCGCGGCCTGGACGTCGAACGCGCGGGTCGAACGATCCTGCGCGGCATCGACGCCGACATCCCGCTGCAGGCCGCCAACGGAGCGCTCCGCCTGGCTCCGTTCAAGGTCGCCGCCGAGGCGGGCACGCTCGCCTCCGGTGAGCTGATCTTCCGCCCCGGCATCGACGGGGCGTGGTCCGCTACGGCCGACGTCGACCTCGGGATCGCCGAACTCGCCGCGCAACCGGGCTGGGAGGACCTGCCCCGCGACAAGCTCGCCGGCATCCGCGTCGCCGCCCAGGCCGCCCTCTCGCAGGCCGCGGGCGACAAGCCGACCCTCACCGCGATCTCCGC
>CAIRWP010000031.1 GCA_903882335.1 uncultured Opitutia bacterium
CGGCGCCCTCGCGGTGCACCAGCACCCCGACAAGGCCAAGGCCTCCCTCGCCGAGATGGGCGCCGTCTTCGACAAGCGCCGCCTCAACCTCCTCGCCGGCCTCAACGCCATCCCCGGCCTGACCTGCTACCGCTCGCAGGGCGCCTTCTACCTCTTCCCGAACATCAAGTCGTTCGGCCTGACCTCCGCCCAGTTCGCCGACCGCCTCCTCGAGGAAGAGCTGATGGCCGTCGTCCCGGGTTCCGCGTTCGGCTCCGAAGGTTACATCCGCCTCAGCTACGCGACCTCCGACCAGGTCATCGCCCAGGGCCTGGAGCGTCTCGCCCGCTTCTGCGCCAAGCTGAAGAAGTGATTTAAGCCAGGGGGCACGTGGGCACGGTGACACGTGGACAAGGGTTTAGGAGAGTCTAGTTTTCTTCACGGGCTTTTCGCATCTTGATGGTGCCTCCAAGCAGGCGTGCGACTTCATCAAGTTGTACCATCATTTGGCCGCCGGTGATACGATCCATGATACCAACGGCCTCGGCGATGCCCAGTTGGGTTTCGAGCTCGGCCAAGGATCCGCGTGCAATCAGGAGAAATCGCAGTGCGTCCTTGTTGGTGCCACGTTCGTCTCCCTCCGCGATGTTTGATGGCATGGAGATCGCCGAGCGCATGATTTGATCCGCAAGTCCCCGATGTCTTTCGAAGTGGGGTGTCATGCACAGGCGGTACGTGTCGATCGCGAGGGACCGTGATTTCTGCCACACGACGAGATCGCGATAGGAGTTCACCTTTCCGAGCGGCTTAGGAGCATTCATCGCCGTTGATCTTAGGGGCAGGGCTATTTGAGGGAACTGATTCCGGGGCACAATGAACCACTATCAGCCGCTGAGGTGTTGTTTTGGTAACACCACCCATGTCCACGTGTCACCTTGCCCACGTGTCCCCTGGTTTCAGGCTGGCTCGACGAGCACACACGCCATCCCCGCGGCGTCGGCGGCTTCCTTGCCGCGTGGGCTGTCCTCGAGGACGACGCAGTCGGCCGGGTCCACCCCGATGCGCGCGGCGGCCGCGAGGAAGAGGTCGGGGTGCGGCTTGGAACGCACGGCATCCTCGGCCGTGATGATGGCGTCGAAGAGGTGCGTGATGTCGAGCCGGTCGAGGGTCGTGTGGACGTGCGCCTTGCGGCCGGCCGAGGCGACGGCCGTCCTGTGGCCGAGGCCGCGGACGTGGTGCACGATGTTGACGACCTCGGGGCGGGCGGTGACGTCCTTCGCGAGGTGTTCCTCGAGGAAGGCATGGCCGTCCGCGAGGAGCCGGTCGACGTCGAGGTCGAAGCCGTAGTCGGCCTTCAGGCGCTTGCAGGTATCCACCGCGGACATGCCGCCCATCGAGCAGAAGAGCGGCCACGGGAAGTCGAACGGCCGGCCCAGTTGGAGGCTGATGATGTGCGTCCAGCTGCGGTGGTGGATCCACATCGTCGCGGCGAGCGTGCCGTCGCAGTCGAAGATCCAGCCGCGGCGCGACAGCAGGGCGGGGTCGAACGGGTGCATCCGCGCCATGGCAATCAGCGCATGCCCGGGAAACCGCCGCCGGGGAAGCCACCGCGGCCGCCGCCCATCTGGCCCATGCGGCGCATGAGTTCCTTGCCCTTGCCGCCCTTCATCATGCGCATCATGTCGCGCATCTGGGAGAACTGCTTGATCAGCGCGTTGACGTCGCTGACCTGGGTGCCGGAGCCTTTGGCGATCCGCAGTCGGCGGGAGCCGTTGAGGATGTCGGGGTTGCGGCGCTCCTTGCGGGTCATGGAGAGCACGATGGCCTCGGTCTTCCCGAGCATCTTCTCCTCCTTGGCGCCGACCTGCACGTTGCCCATGCCCGGCATCATCTTCATGATATCGCCGAGCGGCCCCATCTTCTTCATCTGCTGCATCTGGGAGAGGAAGTCCTCGAGGTCGAAGTCGGCCTTCTTCATCTTCTCGGCCAGGCGTTCGGCTTCCTTGTGGTCGACGACCTCCTGGGCCTTCTCGACCAGCGTGACGACGTCGCCCATGCCCAGGATGCGCTGGGCCATGCGGTCGGGGTGGAAAGTCTCGAAGTCGCCGGACTTCTCGCCGGTGCCCATGTAGCGGATCGGCACGCCGGTGACGGACTTCATCGACAGGGCCGCGCCCCCGCGGGCATCGCCGTCGAGCTTGGTCAGGATGATGCCGGTCAGCGGGGTCGATTCGTGGAACTTGCTGGCCACGTCGACGGCCTGCTGGCCGAGGGCGGCGTCGGCGACGAGGAAGACCTCGTGCGGCTGGAAGGCGTCGCGTACGCGGCGCACCTCCTCCATGAGGTCGCCGTCGACCTGCAGGCGGCCGGCGGTGTCGACGATGACGAGGTCCGCGGCCGCGGCCTCGGCTTCCTTCACCAGGCGGCCCACCATCGCGGCGACGTCGGTCGCGGCGCGGTCGGCGCGGAAGTCGAAGCCTTCGTTCTTCGCGAGCGTCTCGAGCTGGTCGATGGCCGCGGGTCGGCGCAAGTCGGCCGCGACGAGGGAGGGCTTGCGGAGGCCTTCCTTCTTCACGAGGTGCTTGGCGAGCTTGGCGGCGCTGGTGGTCTTGCCGGAGCCCTGGAGGCCGACGAGCAGGACGCGCAGCGGGCGGCGGGGGTCGATCGGGCGTTCACCCTCGCCGAGGAGCTTGGTGAGTTCGTCGGAGACGACCTTGACGGCCATCTGGCCGGGGTTGACGGAGTCGACGACAGCCGTGCCGAGGCAGGCGTTCTTCACGCGCTCGGTGAAGTCCTTGGCGACCTTGAAATTGACGTCCGCGGACATCAGGGCCGAGCGCACCTCGACGAGGGCGGGCGCGATGTTGTCCTCGGTTAGTTTCGACAGGCCGCGGAGGTCGCGGAGCGCCTTGGTGAGTTTCTCGGTGAGGTTGGCGAACACGGGAGGGGAAGGAGAACGAAGGCGGGCCCGAAAGGCAAGAGGGACAGGGGAGGGTGGGTCGGCCGGAGCCCGAAACCAAGCCCCGGCCCGGCCTACGCTTGGCTTTTCCCGTGGCGACGGTCTTGCCCTGCGCCCCGCTTGGGCTAGTTTCACGCGACCCCACCCCCATGCGCCTTGCCCGCTTCCTTCCCCTGATCTGCGTCCTCTACGTGGTCGCCGCCGAACCCCTGGTCCAACCCCTCTGGAAAGGCGATGCCCCCGAGGGCGACGGGAAGTTTTCCTCCGGCGCCAAAGCACGGCTCACCGTGCATCTGGCAGACAAGCCCAACGGTGCCGCCGTCGTCATCTGCCCGGGCGGCGGCTACGGCGGCTTGGTGGTCGGCGCCGAAGGCCAAGGCATCGCCAAGTGGCTCAACCAAAGCGGCATCACCGGGCTCGTCCTCGAGTACCGCCTGCCGGCGGGTCGTGCTTACGTCCCTCTGCTGGACGCCCAGGAAGCGATCAAGACCGCGCGGGCGCGGGCCACCGACTGGAAAATCGACCCCAAGAAAGTCGGCATCATCGGCTTCTCCGCCGGCGGTCACCTCGCGGCGACGGCGGCGACGCATTTCACGCCCGAGACCCGACCTGACTTCGCGATCCTCGTCTACCCCGTGATCACGATGAACGCCGGCACCCATGGCGGCTCCAAGAAAAACCTGCTCGGCCCGAACCCGACCGAGGAGCTGGTCAATCTCTTCTCGAACGAGAAGCAGGTGACCAAGGAGACTCCGCCGACGTTCCTCGCGCACGCGCTCGACGACAAGGCCGTCCCCATCGAGAACAGCCGCCTCTTCCACCAAGCCTGCCAAGCCAAGGGGGTGCCTTCGAAATTGCTGGAGCTGCCGAATGGCGGCCACGGTCTGAATGGCTACAAGGGCCCTTCCTGGGACGCCTGGCAGAAGCAGTCCCTGGAATGGCTCCGGGAAGTGAAAATCACGCCCTGAGGACGCAACCAGACCGCTCCGCTGCTGACTAACTTCTCATCCCCATGCGATTCCCCCTCCTGCTCGGCGCCTGTTGCGCCTCCTTGCTAACGGCCCAGGCCGCCGATGCCCCCAAGGCCGCCACGCCCCCGGCGGAGCCGACTTACCTGACCCCCGAGACCGCCGGCCCGGATTTCCTACTCCAAGGCGAGTACGGCGGCGATAAGCTCGGGGCCGACGTCATCGCGCTCGGTAAGGACACCTTCCGCCTGGTGCTGCACAAGGGCGGCCTACCCGGTGCTGGTTGGGATGGCTCCGCCAAGACCGAGGTCGAAGGCAAGCGCAGTGGCGAGGGCGTGAGCTTCGCCGGTGCGATCAAGGCCGAGCTCAAGGACGGTGCCCTTTCTGGTCAGACCGCCGACGGCGAAGGCTTCGTGCTCAAGCGCGTCGTCCGTCATAGCCCGACCGAGGGTGCCCAGCCGCCGGTCGGCGCGGTCATCCTGTTCGACGGCTCTAACGCCGACGCCTGGAACGGCGGCCACCTGGATGAGCGCAAGCTCCTCGCCGCAGGCACGACTTCCAAGCAGGCCTTCCAGGACTTCACGTTGCACCTCGAGTTCCTCCTGCCGTTCAAGCCCCTCGGTCGCGGCCAGGGCCGCGCCAACAGCGGCGTCTACGTCCAGAACCGCTACGAGGTCCAGGTGCTCGACAGCTTCGGACTCAAGGGCGTCGATAACGAGTGCGGTGGGGTCTACAAGAACAGCGCTCCCAAGATGAACCTCTGTTTCCCGCCTCTGCAGTGGCAGACCTATGACATGGAGTTCACGGCGGCGAAGTTCGATGCGGCCGGCAAGAAGACCGCCAACGCCGTCCTCACGGTGAAGCATAACGGGGTCGTCGTGCAGGATCGCCTCGAGCTCAAGGGCGCGACCCCCGGCGGCGGCTTCAAGACCGAGGTGCCCGCCCCCGGCCCCTTCCAGCTCCAGGGTCACGGTAATCCGGTCTTCTACCGCAATATCTGGGTGGTCGAGCGGAAGTAAGGCGGCACCTGCGGCCGACAAAAAAGCCCCGCGATGCGGGGCTTTTGCTTGGACGGTCGGCCCGGCGCTTACTTGGCGTCGAGGTCCGTGACCGAGAGGTTCTTGATCCAGCAGGGGTCGCCGTGCTCCGTGATCATCAGCTTACCCTTGCCCGGCGCGAAGCCGACCTTCTTGGCGAACTTGCTCTTGGCGAGGGCGGCCTTCCAGGCGTCGGACTTGGTGTCGACCGCGGCGCAGGGCTTGCCGTTGAGGAAGTGCTCGATCTTGCCGTCCTTCACGACGACGCGGCTGTGGTTCCATTCGCCGATCGGCTTGAGGACCTTATCCGCGGCGGAGTCGATCAGGTCGTAGACGCTGCCGGAATTGTGCGAGCCGCCGCGCTTGCCGTCGGGGTGCTTGGCGTCGTCGATCATCTGGTACTCGACCCCGAGCCACTCGCCCTTGCCCTTGGCGTCCTTGAGGTTGTTGACCCAGTACTTGATCCCGTTGTTGCCGGCGTCGGCGAGCTTCCAATCCCACTCGAGCTCGAAGTTCGCGTACTCCTTCTTGGAGACGAGGAAGCCGGTGCCCTTGCCGGGGGTGAGGTGGATGACGCCGCCCTCCTCGGTGGTCCAGCCCGCGCCGGGCTTGCCACCGTTGGCGTCGGTGAAATCTTCGAGGGAGAGCTTCTCGGGGGCGGCCGCGAGGAGGCTGCCGGAGGCCAGGAGGGAGAGCAGGAGGGCTTTCATGGGGAGGCGACCACGTTGGGCGAAAGCACCCGCGGCTTAAAGCCTCTTTTGCGGGGGTTCAGCGCCCGAGCCGGATCCGCTTCCCGTCGTAGCACAGCCGGACCGTCGGGAAGGTGCGGCGGAGCTTCGCCGTATAAGTCTCGTAGTCGATCTGGTAGGTCATGTGCGTGATGAGCGCGCGCTTGGCCCGCAGGGCCACCGCCGCCGCGCAGGCCTCGTCGACCGACAGGTGGGTCGGGTGGAAATTGGGGCGCAGCCCATCGATCACGGCGAGGTCCACGTCGGCCCCGAGCGCCAGCGCCTCCGGGGTGACCTCCTTGCAGTCGGTGTAGTAGGCGAAGCGCGCGCCCGTCGACGGTTCCTCGAAGACCAGGCCCAGCGTAGATTCGTTGCCGTGCGGGAGGATGGTCGACCGGACGATACCGCCGCCCGGCAGGATCAGCTCGCTCGGCATGAGGTCGATGTCGAGGGCGACGTAGCCCGAGGCGGCGGGCGCACCGATGGCGTAGGGGAAGATGGCCTCGATCCGGCGCTTGCCGATGGGCGTCGTGAACACCGGGATGGCCGCGCCGCCTTGGTTGGTGCAGAACTGCCGGAGGTCGTCCATCCCGAGGATGTGGTCCGCGTGCCCGTGGGTGAGGATGAAGGTGCCGACGTCGCGGATATCGTTCTTGAGGCACTGCAGCCGGAACTCCGGGGCGGCGTCCACCTGCACGTGGTGACCCTCGATGACGACGTGGACACTGGTGCGCGTCCGCCAGTTGCGGCGGTTGCGCAGGTCGAGCCCGGGGTTGTCATGGGCGACCAAGGGGACCCCTTGGGACGTACCGCAGCCCATGATGATGATTTCCATGCTCCGAAGACAGCGGAAGAACGCCCGAAAGGCAAAGGCAGACGACGGTTCGGACCGCCCGCCGACAAAAAACCCCGGGGGTACCGGGGTCTTAGGTGGGAAGCGCGGGCCGCTTACTTCTTGGCGCCGTAGCCGGCGGCCGGCTTGCCTTCGGCGTCGATCTTGTCGACGGACCACAGGACGGCGCGGGCGACGAGGTCGAGGTAGCGTTCGTCTTCCACGGTCTTGTTGTTGTGGCCGATGGTGGTCGAGAAGATGCGGGTCTTCTTGGGGCCGTACTCGTTGGTCCAGGCGACGATGTTGGTGGTCTCCTTGGCCGGGACGACCTTGCCGGCCTTGTCCTTCTTCTCCGGGGAGGTCTGGGTGCCGGTCGCGAGGCTCTTGCCGGTCAGGACCTGGACGTTGTTGTAGAGTTCTTCGTTGATGGTGGTCCAGTCGGCGAGGCCCTTGGTCACGGGGTGTTCCTTGTCGGTGAACTTGATGGCAATCGGGAGCTGCGGGCCGTGGCCGGTCGACTGGAGGCCGAGCATCTCGTACCAGTGGGCGTTGTCATCGCCGGCCTTCACGGGCTGCTGGAATTTGCCCCAGCGGTAGCTGTGCATGGCGCAGTGCAGGTTGACGGCGGGGACGCCTTCGCGGTGGGCCTTGAGGATGTTCTCCACGTAGGCGGCGTCGGTGATGTCGGCGGCGCACTCGTCGTGCACGACCACGTCGAAGTCCTTGTGCCAATCGGCCTTCTTGTAGATCTCGAAGACGGGCTTGGTGCCCTTGGTGGCGTCGTAGGCCATCTCGACCTTGACGTTGAGGCGGGCCTCGAGGCCCTTCTTCAGAATTTCCTTCTGGTTGGCGTAGTCATGGCAGCAACCGCCGGCGACGATGAGCACGCGGAGCGGCTTGACGTCTTCGGCGAAGAGCGGGGAGGCCAGGCTGGCCAGGAGCGCCAGGGCGAGGGTGGGGCGGAGTTTCATGGGGGTGTCGGGGATAAAGGGAGGGGGGCGGCGGTTGGGCAAACCAAACTTACTTCCGGAGCGGGGGATTGGCGGGGGCGGCCGCCTTGGCCGCGGCCAGGGCGGCTTGGGTGTCGGCGTTGGCCGCCTTCGCGAGGTCGGCGGGGATCGGCTGTCCTTCGATGAAGGTGTAAAGCGCTTCCTTCTGCTTTTCGGTCAGCGGCCGCTCGGCCTTGGGCGGCATGACATCACCGGCGCCGCGCTCGAGGAAGACGCGGGCGAGCAGCATGCTGCTGTTCGGCCGGCCGAGCGTGAAGGTCGGGTTCTTGCCGCCCTTGAGCGTGGCCTCGAGCGAGTCGAGGCGCAGTTTGCCCTTCTCCTTCTTCGGGCCGTGGCACGACACGCAGTGCGCGTCGAACAGCGGTTGGATCACCTGGGCGTAGTCGGCCTTCTGCGCCGGGTTGAGCGGTGCGGCGGACTCGGCCTTTTTCGGGGTGGAGGGCGCGGCCGCGAGCATGCCGACGCAGAGCAGCAGGAGGACGTGCATCGGTGGGCGGCGGGTGGGGGTGTCGAGCAGAGGGGGCGAGCCGGGTGCCTACGCGGTCCGGCGGCGACGGGCCAGCCGGTTCAGCCGAGCGGAACGAGCGGGCGGTCCGCCGCGGCCTTGGGTTCGGCCGCCTTCACGGCTTCCTCGTTCGGCTTGAAGAGGTCGCCGTGGACCTTGGCCCCGCCGATGTGGGCGGCGATCGTCATGACGACCACCGCGGCGAGCTGGGCGATCACGCGGACGCGCCAGCTCTGGAAGATCAGGAGCCAGGCGCCGGCGGCCACGAAGGAGGCCGCGATGCCGAGCCAGAGGTGCTGGTCGAGACCGGTGTAGTCGCCGCCGTTGAAGCGGGCCTCGAGAAGGCCGAACAGGCAGGTCGCCCAGATACTCACCGCCCCGAGCAGGCTGAGCCGGCGGATGGTCAGGCCGGCCTCGCCGTGGCGGTCCCAGATTTCGAAGAACGGCACGAGCATCAGGATCGCGACCGGGAAGTGTAGGAGGATGAAGTGCTGGTGGCCTGCGACGGAGAGGAGGGCCGGACCGCGGTCCTCGCCGTCATGCGGCCAGAACAGCGCGAGGGCGACGAGCAGGAGGTTGGGCGCGAGCGCGAGCCAGAGCCGGGCGTACTTGGTCAAGGGGTGGTGCGTGGACATGGCGGGGTGGGAGAGCATCGGGCGGCTCCGCGGCTTGGTCAAACGCAAGCGAGGGCCTTCCACTTATGGGACAGCATCGGGCCGGAATGGTTCGGGCGCAAAAAAGCCCGCGGGGTCAGCCGCGGGCTTGCGGGGCGCTCGGGATCGTGGCTTACTTGTTGGACTCGATGAAGGCCTTGACCTTCTCGAGCTGCTCCTTGGTCAGCGGGTGACGCTCCTTGGCCTTCTTGGGGGGCATGGCGAGGTCGTCGTCCGGGCTGGAGATGCCGAGTTCGGCAGTCTTGAAGAGCGAGCTCTTGGAGGCGTCGCCCCAGGTGATGCCGGCGCCGCTTTCCTTGCCGCCCTTGACGACGGAGGCCAGGGAGGTGGCATCGAAGCCGCCCTTGGGCTTCTTGGTCTTGTCCTTGCCGTGGCAACCGATGCAGCTCTTCTCGAGGAGCGGGGCGATGTCGGCCTTGAAGGCCTTCTCGCGATCGGCGTCGGAGGCCGCGAAGGCTGAGGTGGCGGAGACGAGGGTGAGGAGAGCGAGGATACGCATGGGAGTGGGTGTGCTCTAGATAAGTAACCCCGCCAAAAAAGGAAAGTTTTACTTTCAGACCCGCTCCGGGACGGCCCACGGCAGGCAGAGCGTCCGGAGGCGGTCGGGGATGATGGCTTCGACCCGGGTACCCGCATCCTCGGCCTTGGAGGAAAGCACGGTGGCCCTCGCGTGAATCCTGCCCAGGAGGGGGTACTGGTCGTGGGGGATGAGCAGGGTCATCCGGTGGTCGCGGTCGGCCGCGCACTTCTCCAGCATCTCGAGCAGGGCCGGCAGGCCTTCCCCGGTCTTGGTGGAGATCAGGAAGGAGTCCGGGTGGGCCGCCAGGGCCTCGGCGCGTTCCGCCTCGTCGGCCAGCAGGTCGGCCTTGTTGAGCACGGTGATGACCGGCCGGTCGCCCGCGCCGATCTCCTGCAGTACCTGCAAGGTTGTTTCCGCATGCTTCATCCGTTCCGGGGAGGACAGGTCCACCACATGGAGGAGGAAGTCGGCCTGTACCGCCTCCTCGAGCGTGGCCTTGAACGCCTCGACGAGGCGGTGGGGCAGGCGCCGCACGAAGCCCACCGTGTCGGTCAGCAGCAGCGTGCGACCTGAGGGCAGTTCGAGTCGCCGGGTCGTCGGGTCGAGCGTCGCGAAGAGTTGGTTCGCCGCGAGGACGTCGGCGCCGGTCAGGCGGTTAAGGAGGGACGACTTGCCGGCGTTGGTATAGCCGACGATCGAGAGAGTAGGGAGCGGGACGCGTTGGCGCTGTTTGCGTTGCGTGGCGCGCTGGGCCACGACGGACGCCAGCTCGCGGCGGACCTTGGCGATTTTATCGCGGATCTTGCGTTGATCCATTTCCATCTGTGTCTCGCCCGCGTCGCGCTGCATGGCCCCGCCACCGCGCTGGCGGTCGAGGTGGGACCAGAGGCGTTTCAGGCGCGGCAGCATCTGCTCGAGTTGCGCGAGTTCGACCTGCAGCACGGCCTCCCGGGTCTTCGCGCGGGAGACGAAGATGTCGAGGATGACCTCTTGGCGGTCGATGGCCTTGAGGCCGTTCGAGTCTTTCTCCCAATTGCGTTGCTGCGCCGGCGTGAGCTCGTCGTCGAAGATCACCAGGCCGCATTCCTTGGAGCGAGCGAGGGCGGCGATCTCCTCCATCTTGCCGGAGCCGACGAGGTGGCGGGGGCTTTCTTCCCTGATCTTGGCGATCAGCGAGCCGCGAATCTCCACGCCCAGGTTGCCGACGAGCTCATGCAACTCATCGAGCAGGTACTGGGCTTCCTCGGCGGTCTCCCCTTGGCGTTGCAGTCCGACGAGGATGGCCCGGTTGGCCCGGGCGAGGACCTCGGGGTCGTAGGGATCGAAAGGCTTCGGGTCGGAGTCGGACACGTGGGACGGAGCGGAGGGTCAAGCCTGACGGGTTCGGGCGGCCGGGCAAAGCGAAACTTGGCTCAGCGCAACCAGAGCACCGGCTGCGTGATGGCCCGGTTCCGCCGTACTTCCGGGTCGGTCGGGTCGCCGTCGAGGCGGCGCCAGAGGTCGATCAGTTCCGGGCGGTCCAGCGCCAGGCCGCCGAGGAGCAGGAAGACCGGCCGGGCGGGCCAGCCCTCCCAGGCTTGGACGTCGGGCGGGCGCGTCCAGCGGCCCTTGTCGGCCACGAACGGGGTCATGAACTCCACCCCTCGGGCCAGACCTCGGCCGTCGGGGAGTGTGTAACGCCAAAAGTCGGTGCCGGCGTCCGAGAGGACCCAGCCCAGCGTCGACAGGTTATCCAACTGGAAGAGCGAGTAGGCGTAGGGCTTGGTGCGGGCCAGCTCGAGCGGGAAGCCGCCGTCCATCGCCATCTGCGTCCCGATGAATTTCCGGGTGAAGCGAGCCCGGCATTCCGCGAGGGCCGCGGCATCGCCGGTGAAGTCGGCGAAGACCGCGACCTGTAACCAGAAAGCCACGGCGTGGTTGTTCTTCTCGTTGGCCTCCTCCTGGCCATTAGGGCTCGAGAGCATCCAGTCCTGGTAGTCGCCGAACCACCGGCGCAGCCCGGCTTCGCGATCCGCGGTGAGCGCCCGGGAGCCGCGCAGGGCCGCGATGGACGGGGGGATCTCGATCAGGTGGAGCGTGTCGATGATACCGATGCCGCGCCCGGGGTTGCGGCCGGGGATCGCCTGGGCGAACTTGAGGTGCGGATTCATCCGCGTGGCCGGGTCGAGCAGGAAGACGTCGAGCAGGCGGACCGCTTGGGCGGCATATTTCTCCTCGCGGGTCAGGCGGTAGGCGGCCGCGAGGGCGGCCACCTGGTCGCGGAAGGTGTTGAGCGCGTGACGGTGCTGGGCGAAGTTCTCCGGGTTGGTCTGCCCGTCGCGGCGGATGTAGGGCAAGCCGTCCGGCTTCGCGGGGTCCGGCCACCAGTAGTCGCCGTTGGAGTAGAAATCATTGCGGCCACCCTCGCTCAGTTTCGCCGGGTAGGCCGTGATTGTGAGCGGCGCGGCCGAGAGGGCGCGCTCCGCGGCGGCGAGGACCCGCGGGCGCTCGTGGATTTCGATCGCCGCGCTCGCCGGACGAGGGGCCGGCGACGAACAGCCCAGCAGGGTCCAGGCAAGCAGGCCCGTCGAGAGCAGGCGGACCATCGGTCAGCGGTCGAACTGGACCCAGTCGATGTTCATGAGGCCGCCGCCCTTCTTCGGGTTGGTCAGCACGAGGAACACGTCGTGGCGGCCGGTGACGGGGGCGAGCTTGGCCTTGTTCTCGGCCATCTTCGCCCAATCGCCGGTGACGGCGATGTTGACGGTCGCCACCAACGGACCGGTCGGGCTATCGAGGCGGACTTCCACCTGGCTGTCCTTGGCGCCGCCACCGACGGAGGCGAGGAGGGTGACGCCCTGGCTGTCGGCCAGGTTCAGGTCGGAGAACTTGAGGGTCGCCCCGTGGTTGGTCGAACCGACCACCTTGCCGGCCTTCTTGCCGCCGGTCACCTCGGCCGTCTCGGCCTCGAGGCGGCGGTGGCGCAGGGTCACCGCGCCCTTGCCGGCGAG
Organism: uncultured Opitutia bacterium; assembly: GCA_903882335.1. Taxonomy (GTDB): domain Bacteria; phylum Verrucomicrobiota; class Verrucomicrobiia; order Opitutales; family UBA953; genus UBA953. The sequence goes on from CAIRWP010000031.1 coordinate 12,203, forward strand.
GGCGCCGGCCGGGCCGGCCCCGAGGTCGGTGTAGGAGGCCTCCAGCACCAGTGTGCCGGGCTTGCCGTCCTTCGGCGCGGTCACCTGACCGTCGAGGCCGCGCGCCAGCGTCGGGCCGCCTTTGCCCTTCTCGAGCGCGAGCATCCAGCGGAGCATGATGGCGACCTCATCCTCGGTGTGTTGCGGGTGCGCCAGCATCGGGATCTGGCCCCACACGCCGCTGCCGCCGAGGCGGACCTTCTTATTCAGGAGTTCATCCGCCCCGGGCTGCTTGCGGTAACGGTCGGCGATCGCGAGGAAGGCCGGACCGATCAGCGGGGTCTCCATCGCGTGGCAGTTGAAGCAATCGCTCTGGCGCATCAGCGAGAGGCCCGGATCCACCGCGGCGACCTTGCCATCGGCGGCGAGGAAGCTTGAGGTTACCAGCGTACGGGCGCCGAACTCGGCCGCTTTGCCGGCGGACGAGCCGTCCTCGGTATCCTGCACCGCGACCTTGAAGTCGACCTTGGCACCCGGCGAGAAGAAGTCGCCGTCCTGGGGCGCGACGAATCGCACCGTCGGGGCATGGTTGCCGACGATCACTGGGATGCCGCGCGTGACCGTGGCGCCCTGGCCGTCGCTCACCGTGAGCTCGACGGTGAAGTTGCCGGCGGTGGTCAGCTCGACGGGGAGTTCTTCCCCTTCGCCGAGTTTCCGGTCGCCCGGCTGCAACTTCCAGACGTAGCTGAGCTTGCCGCCGTCCAGGTCGCGCGAGCCCTTGGCGGAAAGGGTGGTCTTGAGCGGGGTCGGGCCGTTCGTCGTGCCCACCGCGAGCTTCGCGATCGGCGGCAGGTTGCCGCGCACATAGGAGATCTTGTAGAGCGCGGAGTCGCGGTTGGCGCCCCAGGTCTCGCCGTAGTCGAGCAGGTAGAGGCAGCCGTCGGGACCGAAGGTCGCGTCGACCGGGCGGCGCAGCACCGTCGCGCCGTTGTCGAGCGCGGCCTTCTGCTTCTTGCGCTGGTCCTCGGTGTTGCCGAGCACGAACGCGGTGGGCGCGAAGCCCTCGAGGCCGGCCAGGTCGGAGTTGGCGTCGAGGCGAGCCCACTTGATGAAGGGACGCTGCCAGTCCCAGAACAGCAGGCTGCGGTCGAAGTGCTTGGGGAAACCTTCGGTCTTCTCGAAGGATTCCTGCCAGTGGAAGACCGGGCCCGCGCAGGCGGTGCGACCACCCTCGCCCAGCTCCGGCCACTTGTCCGAGACCGCGTAGGGCCAGTAGATGAAGGCCGGCACGGCGGGCGGCAGTTCGACGAGGCCGGTGCTATTGCGGCTCTTGTTCAGGGGGGCTTTGGGGTCGAAGAGGGCGCCGGCCTTCTTGGTCTCGTAGTCGTACTCGGCGTAGGGCGAGTTGTTGCCGACGAAATGGGGGTAGCCGTGGTTGCCGGCCTTCTTCGCCTGGTTGATCTCATCGTAACCGCGGGAGCCGCGCGGTCCGTCGTTGCGCGCGTCCGGGCCGACCTCGCCCCAGTAGACGTAGCCGGTCTTCGGGTCGATGCTCAGGCGCCAGGGATTGCGGGTGCCCATCGCGAAAATCTCGGGCCGGGTCTTCGGCGTGCCGGGCTTGAAGAGGTTGCCCTCGGGGATCGAGTAGGTGCCGTCGTCGTGCACGCGGATGCGGTTCACCTTGCCCACGAGGGTGTTGGTGTTGGCCGAGGTGCGCTGGCCGTCAAAAGCTTCCTTGCCGGGACGCTGGTCGAGCGGCGCGAAACCTTGGCTGTCGCCGAAGGGACTGGTGTTGTCGCCGGTCGAGAAATACAGGCAACCATCGGGGCCGAACTTCAGCGTGGCGCCGTGGTGGCAGCACTGCAGGCGCTGTTCCTCGTACTTGAGGATGAGCTTCTCGCTCCCCGCCACCAGTTTATCGTCCTTGATCGTGAAGCGGGAAAGGTGCTGGCCGTCGAAACCGAGCGGCGAGTAGATGAGGTAGATCCAGCCGTTCTGGGCGAACTTCGGGTCGAGCGCGAAGGCCAGGAAGCCATTCTCCTGCTGCTTGAAGGCTTCGATCTCGGCGACGAGCGTGACGCGCTTCGTCTTCGGGTCGTAGACCTTGAGCGCCCCGGTGTATTCGTTCAGCCAGATGCGGCCGTCGGGACCGAACTCGAGGTGCATGGGCTGCGGCATCCCTTCGAGCAGCTTCTCGACCTTGAAGCGGATGTCCTCCGGGGCATCGGCGGCCCGGGCGGATGGCGCGAGCGCCAGCACGGCGGCGGCGAGCAGGGAAAGGGAGCAGACAGGGAGGGAAGCCATGGGGAGGTGACCTTGGGTAAGGGTGGGGGTTCCCGGAGGTTTAGGAAAAACCGGTGGAGGGCAAGTGGGGAGGAGATGCAGTGGAGGACCCGAGGGCCTGAGGGCTCGAGGGCCTGAGGGCGCGAGGACGCCCACTGGAGCCATGGTACCCGGTCTCCCTGAGGGGCGTATCTCTCCTCTGGCCAACCGGCCAACGGTTCAACCGATCAACAGCGCGTAAGCGCTCAGATCAGCCCCAACTGCATCTTCCCGTCCTCGGAGATCATGGTCTGGGTCCACGGCGGGTCCCAGACGATATCCACGCGGGCTTGGTTGACGCCGGGGATACCCAGGACGCGGTTGCGCGCGTCCTCGGCGATCACCGGACCCATCCCGCAGCCGGGAGCTGTCAAGGTCATGGCGACCACGACGCTGTGGCGGTCGGCGGACCCTTCGAGCGGTTCCACCTTGAGCGAATAGACCAGGCCGAGGTCGACGATGTTCACCGGAATCTCCGGGTCGAAGACCTTTTTGAGGCTCTCCCAGACGGCTTCCTCGCTCGGCTTGCCCGTGTGGCCGGGGTGCTCGGCGGTGCCGACGGAACCGTAGGCGTCGGTCTTGCCTTCGTTCTCGGTGGCGTCCGTGGGGGCGGTCTCGCCGAGGGCGTCCGCGTCGGTGCCCTTGATGCGGAACATCCCGCTGTCGCAGACGACGGTGAAGTTCCCGCCGAGGCGGTGCGTGATGGTGACCTTCGTGCCCGCGGGCAGGACGGCGGGTTCGCCCGCCGGGATCACGGTGGCGGCGACGTCGCGCGCGAGCACGCGGTCGTGGGGGCTTGGCGCGTGGCGGTGGCCGGTGGTGTCGTCGCTCATGGTTAGGCTTGGTGGAATTTCTCGCGGAGCATGCCACGGACGGCCTCGGCGGCCTCGGCGTGGCCGACCTTGGCGAGGACTTCCTCGAGGAAGCCCTGGGCCAGCAGCTCCTGGGCGGCGGCCAGCGGGATGCCGCGGGCGCGCAGGTAGAAGAGCTCTTCTGGGGAGACCTGGCCGGTCGTGGCCCCGTGCGAGCACTTCACGTCGTTGGCCTCGATCTCGAGGCCGGGCAGGGAGTCGGCCTCGGCGTCGGGCGAGAGCAGGAGGTTGCGGTTGGTCTGGTAGGCGTCCGTGCGCTGGGCGTCGGGCGCCACCTTGATGAGGCCGGAGAAAATCGTGCGGGCCTTACCCAGCAGCGCATTCTTGAAGAGGAGGTCGGACTTCGCCTGGCCGGCGGTGTGGACCTGCAGCGTCCGCTGGTCGAACTCCTGCTCGCCGGCGGCGACAGAGATACCGTAGAGGCGGACGTCCGCGCCGGCGCCGTCGAGGCGCACGGTGTTCTCGAGGCGGGCCCGGCGCGAGCCGACCGCCGCGTTGACGGAGCTGATGAGCGCATCGCGTTCGCCGCAGGTGTTATCGACCTGGAAGGACTGCGTGGCGGCACCCCAGGCCTGGACGGCGAGGCGATGGACCTGCGCGCCCGGGCCGGCGTGGATGTCGGCCGCGGAGATCGCGAGGGCGCGTTGGTCGGGACGAGCCGCGAGGTGGAAGTCGTGCAGGGTGGCCTGCGCGCGTTCCCCGGCGATGACGAGCGCGTGCGGGAAGACGGCGACGCCCTCCGTGAGGGTCCAGGTGACGCTGACGAACGGCTGCTTCACCTCGACGCCCTTGGGGACGTGGAGGACGTAGCCGGCGCGGAGCCAGGCCCGGTGCAGCGCGGCGAACTTGTCGCCGCCGAGCGTGACCGGGTGCTTGAGGAGGTGGGCCTGCAGCAGGGCGGGGCGGGTGCGCACCGCGTCCTCGAGGGCCTCGAAGACCACGCCCTGGGCGATCAGCTCGGGGGCGAGGGTCGGCTTGAGTACGCAATGGCCGTCAACGTGGACAATCAGGCCGGCGGCGTCGCTGATGAGGCGGGAGCGGGCGATGAGCTCGGCCGCCTGCGCGGCGGTCGGGGCGGGGGCGGGGGCGTAGCCGTCGAGCGAGAGCGTGCGCGTGTCCGAGAAACGCCACTTCTCGTCGTCGCGATGCGGCAACGGGAGCGACTGGAAGGTGTGCCAGCCCTGCTGGCGCAGGACGGCGAACCAATCCTGGGCGCGGAACGGGGCCGTCTCGGCGGACTGGCGGGCGGCGTCGAGGACGCCGGCGGGGGCGGGGGCGACGGCGGTCATCCGACGGACCCTTCCATCTGCAGCTCGATGAGGCGCTTGAGCTCGACGGAGTACTCCATCGGGAACTCCTTCACCAGGTCGTTGACGAAGCCATTCACCGCGAGGGACATCGCCTCGCCTTCGGAGAGGCCGCGCTGCATCATGTAGAAGATCTGCTCGGCCGAGACCTTCGAGACACTGGCCTCGTGCTGCACGGAGTTCTTCCGGCCGCGCACGGAGATCGCGGGGTAGGTGTCGGTGCGGCTGTGCTCGTTGATGAGCAGCGCGTCGCACTCGGTGTTATTGCGGCAGTTCTGGAGGGTCTTCGGGATGTGGACCAGGCCGCGGTAGGTCGAGCGGCCGGCGCCCACGGAGATGGACTTCGCGATGATGTTCGAGGTCGTGTCGTCGGCCGCGTGGATCATCTTGGCGCCGGTGTCCTGGTGCTGACCGTCGTTGGCCAGCGCGATGGAGAGCACCTCGCCGCGGGCGCGCTTGCCGCGCAGGATCACGCCGGGGTACTTCATCGTCAGGCGCGAGCCGATGTTGCAGTCGATCCAGCGCACCTCGGCATCCTCCTCGGCCATGCCGCGCTTGGTCACGAGGTTGAAGACGTTGGCCGACCAGTTCTGGACGGTCACGTACTGGATCTTCGCGCCCTTCAGCGCGACCAGCTCAACGACGGCGGAGTGGAGGGTGGCGGTCTCGAACTTGGGGGCCGTGCAGCCTTCCATGTAGGTGACCTCGGCGCCCTCGTCGGCGATGATGAGGGTGCGCTCGAACTGGCCGAAGTTCTCGGCGTTGATGCGGAAGTAGGCCTGCAGGGGCTGGGCCACCTTCACGCCCTTGGGGATGTAGATGAACGAGCCGCCGGAGAAGACCGCGGAGTTGAGCGCGGCGAACTTGTTGTCGCCGATCGGGATGACCTTGCCGAACCACTTGCGGAAGATCTCCGGATGGTCGCGCAGGCCTTCGGTCGGTCCGCAGAAGATGACGCCGAGCTTCTCGAGCTCTTCCTTCATGCGGGAGTAGACCGCTTCGGAGTCGAACTGGGCTTCGACGCCGGCGAGGAACTTACGTTCCGACTCC
>CAIRWP010000032.1 GCA_903882335.1 uncultured Opitutia bacterium
AGGGCCACCACGACAGCAAAGACAGCAACAGGCCCGCGGCCAGGAGGGTCGTCAGCAGCAGGCCGCGCTTCATCCGACAGCCTAAACCGGGCCGCTTTCCGAGGTCAATCGGGGCTATTTCAAGGTCGCCAGCGATTCTTCCGGCAGACCTAACCCCTTGCCTGCCAAGCCCATCCCACCGCCGACTCCCGCCGGAAACCGCTCGGTCTGCTACGCCCCTTGACAATCCCGGACCGGATAGGCATAACTCACCTTAGTTGAATTTAACTCGGAAGGCGCGTCCCTTATAAAGGATGCATAAGTCGCGAGGGCGACTAACGGTAAGAAGATAATATTCCCCGTCACCGACCCCAGAGCGCGGTAGCTATCGCTCTGGCACCACTTTAAAGACGATCTCCCCCGAGGTCGTCTTTTTTGTTAACCCACTCCGGCTCGCTCCGCGTCTTTACATGACCGAGCTTCGGGATTGAGTGGACGGACCCCATGACCCTTTACGGCACGACCTTGCTGGCGGTTTGCCATCTCCTTGGCATCCTCTTCGGTGAATTGCTCGGACGCGCCCTCGGCGTCCAGGCCAACGTCGGCGGCGTCGGCATCGCGATGTTGCTGCTGATCTCGGCCCGCCTCTATGGCCATCGCCGGGGCTGGCTCGACGCCAAGAGCGAGGAAGGCGTCCATTACTGGGCGGCGCTGTACATCCCGGTGGTCGTCGCGATGGCCATGCAGCAGAACGTCCTCAAAGCCCTCAGCGGCGGCCCCATGGCCCTGCTGGCCGCGATCGCGACCGTCGCGGCCGGCGCCGGCTGCGTCGCCTTCATCAACCGCCGCGAACCGGTCTCGCCGTCCGGGCAAGCGCCGAACTAAGCCGCCATGGAATCCCTGCTGCAAAAGCTGGCCGTCGAGAACGGCCTGGTGCTCGCCTTCGCCGTCGTCGGCCTGGTCGTCCTGCTCTCGGGCGCCATCTCCCGCCACCTGACCTTCGGGCGCATCCAAGGCTCGGCCATCGCCATCCTGCTCGGCCTCGTCCTCGCGTATGTCGGCGGGCGGATGACCGGCGGGAGCAAGGGTCTGGCGGACCTGACGTGCTTCGGCGGGCTCGCCCTGATGGGAGGCAACATGCTCCGCGACTTCGCGATCGTGGCCACGGCGTTCGAGGTCCAGCCCGCCGAGGCCCGGCGGGCCGGCTGGATCGGCGCGACGGCGTTGCTCATCGGGACGTTCCTGCCCTTCGTCATCGGCGTGGCCGTCGCCTACGCCTTCGGCTACCGCGATGCCGTGAGCCTGACGACCATCGGCGCCGGCGCCGTCACCTACATCGTGGGCCCCGTCACCGGCACCGCCATCGGCGCGTCCTCCGAGGTCATCACGCTCGCGATCGCGATCGGCGTCTTCAAGGCGATCCTGGTGATGGTGACCACCCCGATGCTGGCCGGCTTCATGCGCCTGGGCACCCCCCGCTCGGCGATGGTCTTCGGCGGCCTGGCCGGCACGGTCAGCGGCGTCTCCGCCGGCCTCGCCGCCACCGACCGTAAACTGGTACCCTATGGCGCGCTCGTCGCGACGTTCCACACCGGCCTGGGTTGCCTGCTCTGCCCTTCCCTCCTCTACCTCGTCATCCGCGCCCTGTTCCCCGCCCATGCCTGAGCTCCCGCCCATCGCCCGTGCCCGTGGGCACGCCGGCTCGATCGCCTTCCGCACCCCGCAAGGCGCCACCACTTACCAGGAACTGCTCGACCGCTCCGCTTCCCTCGCGACGACCCTGCTGGCGGGCGCGGCGGATCTCCGGGAGGCGCGGGTCGCCCTCCTCGCTCCGGCGGGACCGGACTACGTCGCCGCCCAATGGGGCCTCTGGCGGGCCGGGGGCGTCAAGGTGCCGATCTGCCTGACAGCCACCGAACCCGAATGGGAATATGCGCTCACGGACAGCGGCGCCTCGGCCGTGCTGGCCGATGCCGCCAGCGCCCGGCGGATCGCCCCGCTTTGCGCCCGGCTCGGGCTTCGGCTGATCGACATCGAGGCTCACGCCGATCCCGCCGGGAGCCTGCCCGAACTCACGCCAGCCCGCCGGGCGATGATTCTCTACACCAGCGGCACGACGAGCAAGCCGAAGGGCGTCGTGACGACCCATGCGCACATCGCCGCGCAGATCGCGAGCCTGATCCAAGCCTGGGCGTGGCAGCCCTCCGACCGGATCCCGCTCTTCCTGCCGATGCACCATATCCATGGGATCATCAACGTGACGGGGTGCGCTCTCTGGGCGGGCGCCTGCATCGAAGCGTTCGCGAAGTTCGACCAGCCGGCCATCCTCGCCCGGGTCCGGGCCGACGCCTACACGCTCTTCATGGCCGTGCCGACGATCTACGTGAAGCTCATCCAGGCGCTCGAGGCGGCCGCGCCCGCCGAACGCGCCGCGCTCGTCGCCGGGTTCGCCCGGATGCGGCTGATGGTCTCCGGCTCCGCCGCCCTGCCCGCGAGCGTGCATGAGCGATGGACCGAGCTCACCGGGCAGCGGCTGCTCGAACGCTACGGCATGACCGAGATCGGCATGGCCCTTTCCAATCCGCTGCACGGCGAACGGCGCCCCGGCGCGGTCGGGCAGCCCCTGCCCGGCGTGGAGGTCCGCCTCAAGTCGGAGCACGGCGAGATCGTCGCCGCCGAGGACACCCCCGGCGAGATCCAGGTGCGCGGCCCGAACGTCTTCACGGAATATTGGGGCAAGCCCGCGGCCACGGCGGAGTCCTTCGAGGCCGACGGCTGGTATCGCACCGGCGACATGGCGGTCCGGGAGCGCGGCTACTACCGCATCATGGGCCGGCTCTCCGTCGACATCATCAAAAGCGGAGGCTACAAGCTGTCGGCGCTCGAGATCGAGGCCGCCCTGCTGGAACATCCGGCGATCGCGGAATGTGCCGTGATCGGCCTGCCGGACGACACGTGGGGCGAGGCGGTCAGCGCCGCGGTCGTGACCAAGGACGGGGCCGAGCTGGGGCTCCCCGCGCTCCGCGAGTGGTGCAAATCCCGGCTCTCCGTCTACAAGGTGCCGCAACGGCTGGTGGTCGTGCGCGAACTCCCCCGGAACGCGATGGGCAAGGTCACCAAACCGGCGGTCCGACAGCTTTTCTGAGGCAACCGGTCACTTGCCGGCGGCGGACTTGCGCGCGGTCTCGCGCGCGGCGGCGATCTCCGCCGGGGTCAACGCATACCCCTGCCGCCCTCCGCCCATGAGCCGACCGACCTCGGCCGCCTCGGCCTTGTCCGGATGGACCAAACCCAGGTTGTGTCCCAGTTCATGGGCGATGGTCCGGGCCAACGAGCCGACGCGCATGGGTTCGGGCTCGACGAGGAGCGCCTTGACGGGCGGCTGCTTGCCGCCGGAAGGCTTGTCGGTCCAGACCCCGACCACGACCTGCTTACCGCCGAGGTGGGCATACCCCTGATAGGTGGCGCCGAGGTAAGGCAGGAGGTAGACGTTATGCGCCGTCGGATGGCGCTGGGCGGGATCGAGCAGCTGCGCGATGGCGGCCGTCCGGCCCGAGCCGCGGGTTTCTTCCTCGCCCCGGGCGGCGGTCTCCACGCGGTGGAGCAGGTCGGCGAAGCCCTCCGGCCGGAGGAGCGGTTCGACCTCGGCGCGCTCGACGACGAACCGAATCCGGGCCGGGGCCCAGATGCGGTTCACCTCCGCGATCACCGGACCGGCGAGCTGGGCCGGCGTCACCCAGACCTCCATGGTTCTGCCCTTCACCGTCATGGTCGCTCCTTGAGTGACATGAAAGCGCACGGGGATGGTCAGCAGGCCGGGCTCGCCCGTCACGGCGGGCGGGACGGCCGCGGACGCCCACCCGCGACCGAGGAGCAGGATGGCGAGGAAGCCAGCCGCCCTCATTTGGCCTCGGCGCGCATCTTGAGGTTCGCGTCCGCGAAGGCCTCGCCCATGAGCGCGAACGTCTTGGCGCAACCGAGGTAGTGGTAGCCGGCATTGGAGGAACCGCGCTTGAGCTGGGCCGCCTCGGCGGGCGTGATCAGCTTGGCCTCGTAGTCCTTGAGGGATTCACGCTGCTGCTCCTCCGTCATCTTGCCGTCGGCGTTGGCGGATCGCTTGCCCTTGTTGCGGAGTTCGTAGGCCATCTGTCGGACCTTCTCCTTCTTGGCCTGGATGGCGCCGAGCTGCTCATCCCAGAAAGGAGCGGTGCGCACGGCGGTGACGTTGCCCTTGAATTCCGGCAGCTCGGCCGGCGCAGCCATGGCCTCGCGAAAAGCGAGGTTATCGTCGCCGGGCTCCTTGCCGCCGACGCCCATCACGCCGATGACGAACGGCATCTTCGGGGCGCCGAACTCGCGGCGGACATCCCGGATGAAGGCCGCCATCAATTCGGAATACTTGGCGAAGCGGTTACCCGGCGCGCCCTTGGGCTGCTTGGGATAGAAGTTGCCGTCGACCATGTCGTTGAAGCCTTGGAACCAGATGAACCCGGCGATCTC
>CAIRWP010000033.1 GCA_903882335.1 uncultured Opitutia bacterium
CCGCGCAGGTGATTCCGACTCTGGTCGTAGCCGGCGATGAACTCCGCCAGCGTCTTGCCTTCGCCCCAGGCGTCGTAACCAAAAGCTAGGACCGTCGCGTGATCCTCGGGCTGGACGAGGCGCACCCATGCCACCAGCGTGAAGCGAGGACGGCCATCGTCCAACGTCTCCTCGAACATTCCCTGCGGACGCACCCACGTGCGCGCCTCGGGATTATCATAGAGACAACGGTAGACCACGTGCGGCGAAAGGTCCTCCGAATGCGCGCCCACACCCAACCGCAGGTAGTGGTTGCCCTTGTAGTGGCGATAGAGGGTCCAGGACATGTGGCGAGGCGGGGTTAGGGCTAGGGTCAGGGTAAGGGATAGGCAAGAGGACAGCAGACTGACCCGAGCGTGCGAGGCAGCCCTAGAGCGGCACTTCCCGCGACCAACCCAGAGACCGTCCCCAGCCCTAGCCCTGGCCCAGACTTACTTCGCCCAACCCCAGCGGGCGGAGAACGGGTGCAGGATGAAGAGGGGCTGGCCGACGACATCGCCCTCGGGGACCTCGCCCCAGCCGCGGGAGTCGTAGCTGTTGGCGGAGTTGTCACCCATCGCGAAGTAATGATGATCGCGCACGGTGTGCTCCTCGTTCAGCGGGATGGCATAGCGGTCGCCGCCGATTTCGGGCAGGTAACCATAATAACCGGCGGAAACCTCCCGGCGATTGTTGGCCGCGATCGGCTCCGGAGCGGTCACGGCGACGCCGTTGACCTGGAGCTGACCTTCCGCGTTCACGCGTAAGCGTTCACCAGGTACGCCGACCAACCGCTTGACGTAGTAATTCTGCGAGGGATTGCCGAAGCGGTCGTTGAGCCCCGGGATGTTGCTCGTGCGGAAGACGAAGGTATCGCCACGCTGCGGAGCCACGAAGTTATAGGACACCCGGTCGACGAACAGCATGTCTCCCGTCAGGATGTCGAAGTTCAGGAGCGGCTCACCGCGGACCGCCTTGCGGCCGGTCAGCAGCACCGACCCGGCCGGGGTCTGCTTGATCCGTCCCTCCGCCATGGCCTTGCGGAAGACCGCCTGCCAGCGGTCGGCGTCCTGACGGCGCAGGGGCAACGCGGCCTCGGTCGGGAAATAGGTGCGCAGCAGCACGCCTTCGAAACCGAAGTCACCCGGCATCACGATCGCCTGCGTGTGGCCGCCGATATCCACCTCGTACGTGTCGGTCGTGCCGCGCAGCAGTCCCGTGCCGAGCACACCGCCGTCGGGAGCGCTCACCTTGGGGCGCAGGCCGATTTGGAAGGAACCATCCGCATAGCGGCGATAATCGACCGGGACACCGATCTCGCCGGAAGCCTCGGCCGGGATCACGTAGGTGGAGGCCCAGAGCGTCACCTTGCGGAGCGCCTGCTCGCCGAAGCCAGGGACCGGATCGTTGGGCTGGCGCACCTCGGACGTCATCCCGTTATACGTCGGCCACATCGAATTCGTCGGGATCTTGAACGGCTGGAGGAAGAAACTGCGGATGCCCCCGGCCACGATCGCGGCCATGATGACCATGTCGGTGTAGTCCGTGCCGGCGCTGACCGGGTAGATCATGCCGCCGTTGCGGCACATCACGCCATGCAGACGCTCCATGGCCGTCTCCACCTCGACCAGTTGGAAAGGCTTCTCCTTGAGCTTGGCCCGCAACTCGTCCGCCCGCTCGAGCTGCTCGGCCAGGTCGGCCGGCGGGATCACGTCGCGGCGGTAGAGGTCGACCTTCACCGAGAACTCCAGGAGCTGCTTGGCGATCTTGCGGGTCTTGCCCGCCTTGGAGGCGAAAATCGAGAACATGGCCGGGGTCCGCCAAGTTAGCGACCCTGCCCCGGAGGGAAAGCCTGGAATCGGGCCGGGCCGGCTCAGTCCTCGTTCTTGAGGATCTTGATGAAGGCCTCCTGCGGGATGTCGACCTTGCCGATCTGCTTCATCCGCTTCTTACCCTCCTTCTGCTTGTCCAGGAGCTTGCGCTTACGGGAGATGTCGCCGCCGTAGCACTTGGCCGTCACGTCCTTACCGACGGACCCGATGGTCTCGCGGGCGATGACCTTGGAGCCGATGGCCGCCTGGATGGCGATCTTGAAGAGCTGACGCGGGAGCAGGTCCTTGAGCTTCTCGCAGAGGGCGCGACCGCGGCCTTCGGCCTTGGAGGCGTGCACGATCGAGGAGAACGCGTCCACGGGCTCCTCGTTCACGCGGATGTCCATCTTCACCAAGTCCGAAGTCACGTACTCGCCCAGCTCGTAATCCATCGAGCCGTAGCCGCGGGTGATGGACTTCATGCGGTCGTTGAAATCGACCAGGATCTCATTGAGGGGCAGGAGGCAGACCAGCACCACGCGGTCGCCGTCGATCGTCTCGGTGCGTTCGCAGACGCCGCGTTTCTCTTGCACGAGCGTCAACATGTCGCCGATCGACGTGCCGGGGATGTGGATATGGGCGCGGATCGTCGGCTCCTCGATATGCTCGATGGCGGAGGCGTCCGGCATCATCACCGGGTTGTCGAGGATGTGCTCCACGCCGTCGGCGGTGAACACCTTGTAGACGACGGACGGGTAGGTGGAGAGGATATCGAGGTCGTACTCGCGGCGCAGGCGCTCCTGGACGATCTCCATGTGCAGCAGCCCGAGGAAGCCGCAGCGGAAGCCGAAGCCCAGGGCGGTCGAACTCTCGGCCGTGTAGGTCAGGGACGAGTCGTTGATCGCCAGCTTCGACAGCGACGTCTTGAGCTTCTCGTAGTCCGCCGTGTCGAGCGGGTAGATGCCGCTGAAGACCATCGGACGGACCTCCTTGAAGCCTGGGACGGGCTCCTTGGCGGGGTCGGCCGCGAGGGTGATGGTGTCGCCGACCTTCACGTCCGCGACCTCGCGGATGTTGATGACAATGTAGCCCACGCTGCCGGGCCCCAGCTCGTCCTGCGGCTTCATCTTCGGGGAGAAGATGCCGACCTCCTTGATGACGGAGCGGACGCCGTTGAACATCAGCTCGATCGTCTGGCCGGCCTTGAACGTACCGGAGAACACGCGGACGTAGCTGATGACGCCCTTGTAGGAGTCGAACAGCGAGTCGAAGACCAGCGCGCGGTGGTGGGGATAGTCGGCCCAGCGGGGCGGCGGGACGCGCTTGATGATCGCGGCGAAGATTTCGTCGATGCCGATGCCCGACTTACCGGAGGCCAGCACGGCGTCCTGCGCGGGGATCGTGAGGATGTCCTCGACTTGGCGACGGGCCTCCTCGGGCCGGGCGCTAGGGAGGTCGACCTTGTTGATGACCGGAACGATCTCGAGCCCCTGGTTCATCGCGAGCGTCGCATTGGCGACGGTCTGGGCCTCGACGCCCTGGGAAGCGTCGATCAGCAGGACGGCGCCCTCGCAGGCGGCCAGCGAACGGGAGACCTCGTAGGCGAAGTCGACGTGACCGGGGGTGTCGATGAGGTTGAGGAGGTACTGCTTACCGTCCGGCGCGGTGAAGTTCATCGTCACCGGGTGGCACTTGATCGTGATGCCCTTCTCGCGCTCGAGGTCCATCGCGTCGAGCAGCTGCTCCTTCATCTGGCGCTTCTCGATCGTCTTCGTGTGCTCGAGCAGGCGGTCGGAAAGCGTCGTCTTGCCGTGGTCGACGTGCGCGATGATGCAGAAGTTGCGGATGTGGTCGAGGGACACGGGAAAGGCAGAATCGAGGATAGGACCGATGGGAGAGTCGAGGGAAGGGTCGTTGTCAGCGTCGAGGTTGGCGTCGATGGGAGAGTCGAGGATAGAGTCGAGCGTGGAGTCGAGAGGGACAGGCCGAAAGGGCTACTAGGACGGTGGAGGGGGCGCTTGTCCAGCGTTAGCCCCGCCGGGAGGCGGATTAGGCCGGGATATCGGCGAACTCGTGCAGGGAGGCGACCGGCGCCTCGGGGGCGGTGCGCTTCATCATGCCGGCGAGGACGCCGCCGGGGCCGCACTCGTAGAACTGGGTGATGCCGGAGGCCGCGGCAGCCTTACAGTCATCCTCCCAGAGCACGGACGAGACGACCTGCTTGACCAGGGCGGCGCGAAGGTCGGCCGGAGCTGACAGGGTGCCGCCGGTGGTGTTGGAGTAGACAGTAACCTGGGGAGCCTTGAATTCGACGCCCTGCAAGAAGGCCTCGAAGGCCGCGCGGGCGGGCTCCATCAGGCGGCTGTGATAGGCGCCGGCGACGACCAGGGGCTTGACCAGCTTGAACGGGCCGAACTCCTTGGCGCGGGCGACCGCCTGGGCGACCTTCTCGGCGTCGCCGGAGATCACGACCTGACCGGGGCAGTTGAAGTTCGCGGCGTCGATGTCGAAGGCCGCGCAGAGTTTGAAGATATCCTCGCGGGTGCCGCCGATGACCGCGGCCATGCCGCCCTTGGTCTGGTCGCAGGCTAGCTGCATGAGGCGACCGCGCTCGGCGACCACCTTGAGACCCGTCTCAAAATCCCAGACCCCGGCGACCGCGTAGGCGGTCAGTTCGCCCAAGGACAGACCCAGGCAGGCCTTGAGGCCGGCCAGCTTGCCGCGTTCCTTGAGGAGCTGGGCGATGGCGTACCCCTGAACGTAGAGGGCCGGCTGGCAGACGCGGGTCTCGGTGAGGAGCTCAGCCGGGCCCTCGAAGCAGGCCTTCCGGAGGTCGAACGGCAGGACCTTGGCTGCCCGGTCATAGAGATCCTGGGCGAGGGGGGAGCCTTCGTACAGGGACTTACCCATGCCGACGACTTGGGCGCCTTGACCGGAGAACAACAGAGCGGTGGACATTGGCAGGAGGGAGGGAAAAAGAACGAAAGGGTCAATGACGGAGAGGGAGAGAGCCCAAGCGGTTGGCGGCTAGCGGTTAGCGGATGGATTAACGCAAAAAACAAAGGAATCAAAGAAAACGGGGGCGAGGCCGCCCCATCGCCCTAACCCACCCCAACCGCTAACCGCCATCCCCTAACCGCTAACCGCTATCGGCACCTCGTGCTTCCTTGACCACCCCCACCCCTCCCCCTACCCCTTGGCCTTTCTTTCGCCATGCCCCTCGCCCTCCTCTCCGTCAGCGACAAGTCCGGTCTCCTGCCCTTCGCCCAAGCCTTGGTGAAGGAGCACGGCTACAAGCTGCTCTCGACCGGCGGCACCTCCAAGATGCTCCGCGACGCCGGCCTGCCGGTGACCGATGTCAGCGAGCACACGGGCTTCCCCGAGATCATGGAAGGTCGCGTGAAGACCCTGCACCCGAAAGTCCACGGTGGCCTGCTCTGCCGCCGCGATTCGCACGAGCACCTCGACGAAGCCAAGAAGCACGGCATCGACCTGATCGACCTCGTCGTCGTGAACCTCTACCCCTTCGAGGCCACCGTCGCCAAGCCGGGTTGCTCCTTCGAGGACGCCATCGAGAACATCGACATCGGCGGCCCGTCCATGCTCCGCAGCGCCGCGAAGAACCACGCGTCCGTCTCCGTCGTCACCGACCCGGCCGACTACGAGCGCGTGCTGGCCGCGATGAAGGCCCCGGAAACCCTCGGCGAACTCCGCCGCGAGCTCGCCCTCAAGGTCTTCCAGCGCACCTCCGCCTACGACGCCGCCATCGCCAACTACCTCGAGTCGCAGGCGCAGCCCGGCCTCGGCAACGTGCTCGGCCTCCCGGCCCGCTTCACCACCACCCTGTCGCTCGCCCAGCGCCTCCGCTACGGCGAGAACCCGCACCAGCAGGCCGCCCTCTACGGCTCCTTCCACGAGGCCTTCGACCAGCTCCAAGGCAAGGAGCTCAGCTACAATAATATCCTCGATATCACCGCCGCGACCTACCTGATCGGCGAGTTCGAGCGCCCGACGGTCTGCATCCTGAAGCACACCAACCCGTGCGGCGTGGCGTCGGCCGACACCCTCCTCGAGGCCTGGCACAAGGCCTTCGAGACCGACAAGCAGGCCCCGTTCGGCGGCATCATCGTGGCCAACCGCACCGTCGACAAGGGCCTCGCCGAGGCCATCGCCGAGATCTTCTCCGAGGTCATCATCGCGCCGGAGTTCGACGCCGACGCGCTCACGATTTTCGGCAAGAAGAAGAACCTCCGCCTCATGCGCGCCAAGGTCGGCCTCCGCGCCGACACCCTCCGCGAGGTCCGCGCCGTCATCGGCGGCGTGCTCGTCCAGGACCGCGACCAGAAGCCCGTCAACCCGCGCGACTTCAAGGTCGTGACCAAGCGCCCGCCCACCGCCGACGAGATGACCGCCCTGCTCTTCGGCTGGCGCGTCGTCCGCCACGTCAAGTCCAACGCCATCGTCTACGCCGGCAAGGAACGCACCCTCAGCGTCGGCGCCGGTCAGATGTCGCGCATCGACTCCTCCCGCATCGCGGTCTGGAAGGCCGGCGAAGCCAAGCTCTCGCTGCAGGGCTCGGCCATCGCCTCGGACGCCTTCTTCCCCTTCCCCGACGGCCTGCTCGCCGCGGCCGACGCCGGCGCCACCTGCGCCATCCAGCCGGGCGGCTCCGTGAAGGACGCCGACGTCATCGCCGCCGCCGACGCGCGCGGCATGGCGATGGTCTTCACCGGCATGCGGCACTTTAAGCACTGAGTTCCGCGCAGCGGAACTCAGTGCTTAAAGCGCAGGGGACACGCTGGCACGGTGACACGGGGGCACGAAGCCCCTTGCCCACGTGTCAACTTGCCCACTGGCCCCCTCAGAGTTTGACCCCAATCTTCTCCAGCAGGCGGGCGAGCTCGTCGTCGCTGGCGAAGGGGATGGAGATGGTGCCTTTGACGCCCTTGCGGAACACGGCGACCGGCGTGGAGAAATGGGAGCTGAGACGCTTCTGGACGTCGGCGACGACGGTCTTTTCGGTGCGCTTGCGCTCGGTCTTCTTGGTCGAGGCGAGCGCCTTGACCTCGGCCTCGGTGGCGCGGACGGAGAGACCCTTCTCGACGACCAGGCGGGCGACCTGCACGCGGTGGGCCTGGTGTTCAAGCCCGAGCAAAACCTTGGCGTGACCGGTCGAGAGCTGCCCCTTGCCGAGGTAGCCGAGGATTTCGCGGTCGAGCTGCAGGAGACGGACGAGGTTGGCGATGCTGGCGCGGGGCTTGCCGAGGCGATCGGCGACCGCTTCCTGCGTGAGGTTGAAGTCGCGCATCAGCGAGGCCACGCCGATGGCCTCGTCGACCGGGTTGAGGTCGGCCCGCTGCAGGTTCTCGAGGAGCGCCAGCACGGCGCTGGTGGCGTCACTGGCTTCGATGACGCGCACCGGGATGAACTTCTGGCCGAGCTGCTTGAAGGCGCGCAGGCGACGCTCGCCGGCGATGAGCTCGTAGCCACCCTTGACCTTACGCACGACGATGGGCTGGAGCAGTCCCTCGGAGCGGATGGACTCAGCGAGTTCCTTGACGGCGGACTCGTCGAACTCTTTACGCGGCTGGTGCGGGTTGGGGACGATGGAGGCGACCGGCAGTTCGGTCACCGCGAGGGGGTTCGGCGCGGCGGCCGGGGCGGGAGCGGGTGCGACGGGGGTGGCTGCCGGTAAGGCCGGGGCAGGCTGCGCGGGCTTGGCGACACCGCCGCCGATGAGGTTGCCGAGTCCGCGACCGAGGGACTTCTTGGGAGGGGTGGCCATGGGCTTAGCGAGGAAGGGTTTCGGGCTGCGGGATGAAGATGTCAACGTCGGCGCGGAGCGCGGCGGGGCTGGCGAGCTTGTTGGCCGCGAGGATCCATTCGGATTTCGAGCCATGCACGCGGGCGAGCTTGCTGACGCTGTCGCCGGACTTCACGCGGACCTTGATGCCGGTGCGGGGCATGTCGGGCGGGAAGCCATCGTCGGGAGCCGGCGCCGCGGGCTTGTCGGCGACGGTGGTCGGAGCGGTCGGGGCTGGGCGGGTGGCGACCGGCGCGGCGGGCTTGCCGGCGAGCGCCGCGTTGACCTGACGGGCCTGCTCGGCGAGCGCCGCGTTGACGTCGACGCCTTGCTGCTTGAGACGGCGGTCGACCTCCGCGAGGATCTCGGCCCGAAGTTTGGCGACCGTCTCGGCCTGATTGGTGGCCGGCGCCTGCCCGGCCTTGGACTTGGTCAGGGCATCGCGCAGGTCGGCGTTCTCTAGCTTGAGCTTCTCGACCTCGTTCCGCAGGTCCGCCAGGTCCTGCTGCATGCCGGCGAACTGGGCGGCGTTCTGGGCGAAGAGAGGGGCGAGGCTGAGGAAAAGGAGGGCGAAACCGCGGCGCATACCCCAGCCAAACACCTCCCCGCCCCTAGGGCAACCCTGTCCGCACCCCGAACCCTCGAAACGCGACCCACCCCGCCCTCCTTTGACCCTTCCCTCGCCGGACGGATTCCTTTACGACCCCAACCCATGTCCAGGATCCTCGTAGCGCTCTCGGGCGGCGTCGACAGCGCCGTGGCGGCGCTCCTGCTCAAGCAGCAGGGGCACGAGGTCCATGCCGCCTATTTCCGAACCTGGATGAACGAGGAGGGCCTCCCTTTTCCCGGCGAATGCCCCTGGGAGGATGACGTCCGCAACGCGCAGGCCGTGGCCGAGCACCTGGGCCTGCCCTTCCGCATCCTCGACCTCGTCCAGGACTACCGCGAGACCGTCGTCCAATACCTCGTCGATGGCTACCGGAACGGGCTGACCCCCAACCCGGACATCATCTGCAACCGCGAGATGAAGTTCGGGGTCTTCCTGCGCCGAGCGCTGGCCGACGGCTACGACGCCATCGCCACGGGACACTACGCGCGACGACGCACCAACGCCGACGGCACCTTCGACCTACTCGAAGGCCTCGACCCCAACAAGGACCAGTCCTACTTCCTCGCGTTGCTGAGTCAGGAACAACTGGCGAAGGCCATCTTCCCGCTTGGTGAGCTGCTCAAGCCCGAGGTGCGCCGGCTCGCCGCCGAAGCCAAGCTCCCGAACGCGGAACGCAAAGACAGCCAAGGCATCTGCTTCCTCGGCCAGGTGCCCGTCCAGGACTTCCTCGAACGGCATATCCCCGACGCACCCGGCCCGATCGTGAACGCCGCCGGCAAGGAAATCGGCCGGCACCGCGGCCTGCACCGATTCACCCTCGGCCAGCGCAAGGGCATCGGGCTCCCGTCCAACACCGACCACGAGCACTTCGTCGTCGTGAAGAAGGACTTCGCGACCAACACCCTGCACGTCGCCTTCGACAAGCCCGACGCCCCGTGGCTGTACACCGGCGAGGCGGGCGCGCGCGACTTCACCTGGATCAACCGACCGGTCGTCGGCGAGCAGGACATCCTCGCGCGGGTGCGCTACCGCGATGCCGCCACCCCCGCCCATTTCAGCCCGCAGTCCGACGGCTCCGTCCGCCTCCGTTTCACCGACACCCAGCGCGGCCTCGCTCCAGGCCAGGTCATCGCGGTCTACCTGGACCGCGTGCTCATGGGCGGGGGAGTTTTTGTCTAGGCGATAGGAAATAGGGAGTAGGTGTTGGGTGTTGGGTGTTGGGTGTTGGGTGTTGGGTGTTGGGTGTTGGGTGTTGGGTGTTGGGTGTTGGGCCTAACCCTACTCCCCACTCCCTTAATCCTACTCCCTTAATCCTACTCCCTACTCCCCCAACTCCTACCCCCGCCCGCTTGACCTTCTCGCTAATCTGCGGAGGGTTGTCGCATGCCCGAAGGTACCGCCGTCCAACGCATGTTCTCCGGGATCGCCTCCCGGTACGACTTCGCGAACCGCGTGCTGAGCCTCGGTCTCTGCGTCGGTTGGCGCGAGCGCCTCGTCGCCGCCGCGCAGGCCGCCCGCCCGAAGACGGTGGCGGACCTGGCCACGGGCAGCGGCGACGTGGCCTTCGCCCTGCGCCGCGACCTCCCGGCGGATTGCGCGATCGTCGGGTATGACTTCTGCGAGCCGATGCTCGCGCTCGGTCGGGAGCGCGCGCAAAAGGAAGCCGTCGCGCTCGAATTTCAGACCGGCGATTGCATGCACCTACCGCTGGCCGACGAGTCCTGCGACGTCGTCACGATCGCCTACGGCGTGCGCAACTTCGAGGACCGCGCGCGCGGGCTGCGCGAGCTCCATCGCGTCGTGAAGACCGGTGGGTCCGTCCTCATCCTCGAGTTCTCCCAACCGGCCGCTTGGTTCGCCCCCTTTCACTTCATCCACGTGCGACTCGTCTCCCCCGTCCTCGCCGGACTCCTCACCGGGGACTTCGGCGCCTACAAGTACCTCGGTACCAGCATCGCGGGCTTCCCCGACGCCGCCGGGCTGACGGCTGAATTGCGCCAGGCGGGCTTCCGCGAAGTGACCCATGAAACCCTGCTTTTCGGCACCGTAGCCCTGCATCGGGCCACGCGCTGAGGGTTCCTCGGAAAATCCTTGCCAAAAGGGACGCCGTTCCTTTGCTAAAACCCCTCATCACGGGCCCGTGGTGAAATGGATATCATTTCTGACTACGGATCAGACGTTTGGGGTTCGAATCCCTACGGGCCCACCACTTTGAGCGCCACCCGGATTAAAACCCCGGGTGGTCTGTTTTGGGCGGCATGACCCGTCATACCAGGGCCAGGGCTTGGGTCAGGGTCAGGGACAGGCTTCGGCTCATGGCTAGGACGACCGCCGCTGCTCATCTGCCTCCTAGGTAGGGACGAGCGTCCCTGCTCGTCCGCGGTCGAGGATAGCCCTAACCCTGTCCGTTAACCAGACCGGCTCCCAACCGCTCACCGCCAACCGCTTACACCTTCCTCGGCTCCGGCATCTGGCTGCCGGAGGGATAGACAAAGGTCCGGTCCTCGAAATTCCGAAGCTCGACGATGCCATCATGGATGGCTTGGACGTATTCCGGGTTGATCGGCACCTTCCCGCCCCCGCCGGGCGTATCGATGATGAGCTGGGGCACCGCGTAGCCGGTCGTGTGACCGCGCAGCTCGCGGATGATGTCGATGCCCTTCTGGATCGGGGCCCGGAAATGGGTCGAGCCTTCGATGAGGTCGCAGGCGTATAAATAATAAGGCCGGACCCGGATCATCAGCAGGCGATGCACGAGCGACTTCATCACCGCGGGGTCGTCGTTCACGCCTTGCAGCAGGACCGACTGGTTGCCGAGCGGCACGCCGGCCAGGGAGAGCCGTTCGCAGGCCGCGGCGAGTTCGCGCGTGACCTCCTTGGGGTGGTTGGTGTGGATGCTCATCCAGACCGGACCGTGCTGGCGGAAGATTTCGGCCAGCTCCGGGGTGATGCGCTGCGGCAGGAAGACCGGGATTCGGGAACCGAGGCGGATGAACTCGACGTGCGGGATCGCGCGCAGCCGGCCGAGGAGCGCGTCCAGTTTGGCATCGGACAGCAGCAAGGGGTCGCCGCCGGAAAGCAGGACGTCGCGGATCTCGGGGTGCGCGGCGATGTACTGCAGGCCCTGCTCGAGCTCGGGGTGGAAGTCGTAGGCCTGGGCGTTGGAGACCAAGCGGCTGCGCGTGCAGTAACGGCAATAGGCGGCGCACCGGTCGGTCACCAGGAACAGCACGCGGTCCGGGTAGCGGTGGACGATGCCGGGCACGGGCATGGTCCCCTCCTCGCCCACGGGGTCGGACGATTCACCGGGGGCGACGATGGACTCCTCGATGCGCGGGATGACCTGGCGGCGGATCGGGCAGGCCGGGTCCTTGGGGTCGATCAGGTTGAAGAAGTGCGGCGTAATCGCCAGGGAGAGCTTGTGGGCGGCGAACAGGCAACCTTCCCGCTCCTCCTTCGTCAGCTCGACCAGCGTCTCCAGCTGCGCCAGGGTGGTGATGCGGTTGCGCAGCTGCCAGTGCCAGTCGTTCCAGTCCGACGCGGGCACGTCCTTCCACTGGCCTTGGCCGGCGTGCCAATCATCGCGTCGATCTTGCGGGAACATGAAAAAGGAGCGGCTCCCAAGTTTGAGGGAAACCGCCCCTTGGCAAACGGAATGCAGGTTTGGCCTACTTCGCGGCCTTGGTGGCCGGCAGGATCCACATATTCCGGAACTCGACGACGTCGCCGTGCCACTGGAGGCCGAGCGGGAGCTGGGCGGCGTGCTTGGCGTAGGGCGGGTTCTTCTTGTGGCTGCTGGGTCCGATGTACTCGACGCCGTCCTGGACCTTCACGCCGTTCATGACGACGGTGATGCGGGCCTTGGTCGCGACCTTGCCAGCTTCGTCGAAGGTCGGCGCGGTCCACTGGATGTCATAGCTGTTCCACTCGCGGGACGGGTTGCAGGCGTTGAAGGCGGGCGGCTGCTGGCCGTAGATCGCGGCGGTCATGCCGTCGGCGTAGGTCTCGGTCTTGGAGCAATCGAGCACCTGGAGCTCGTAGGTGCGCATGAAGAAGATGCCGCTGTTGGAGTTGCCCTGGCCTTTCTTCTTCTCGTTCTTGTCGTAGCCCTCGGCGGAGCGCCACTCGACGTGCAGGGTGACGTCGCCAAAGGCCTGCTTGGTGTGAATGCCGTTGCCGTTGGCGAACATCACGCCGTCGCGGATCGGCCAGTGCTTGCCCTTGGCGCCGTTATCCGGCTCCCAGTTGGCGGAAGAATCCGCACCCGTGATGAGCTCGACGGCGCCGGCGGGGGCCTTCTCGAGGTTGCACTTCAGCTTATCCTTGTCGGCGCGCGGCGGCTGGGGGCGGGCGGAATCGTGGACATGCCACTGGGTGCCCGGGATGAGCGGGGTATCGGTGTAACCTTCGGCGGCGACGAGGCCGGCGGCGGCAAGCAAGAGGAGATAGGCGGGGGTACGCATGGTGGTCAGGGGTAGGGATAAATTGGAAAACAGCGGGAAAAGGGGAAGGATAGAATGGGATGAAGGGGTGTAGGGATTGGGGAGTAGGGAGTAGGGTTTAGGGATTGGGAGCTGCATCTAGGGCCAGGGAAAGGGTCAGGGTCAGGGTCAGGGTCAGGCGCACTGGTTCCGCAAGGAGCAAGCTCCCCCTCCCGGACTACTGGCCCTGGCCTTGACCATGTCCCTCCATATTTCCTGTCCCTTTCCCGGCCCCAGTCCCTGTCCCTTCAGCTTTTCCTATCCTACTCCCTGAAACCTACTCCCCATTCCCTCTCCCACCTCCCCCACCCCCTCCAAATCCTTGCCCTTTACCCGCCAAGCCCCCTAGTTTACCCCCATGTCCGCCCCGAAGCCTCGCTTCACCCTTGAG
>CAIRWP010000034.1 GCA_903882335.1 uncultured Opitutia bacterium
GGTGCTCGGCCTCGCGGGCCTGATGGGCGCAGGTCGCACGGAAATCGCCGAAGCCCTCTTCGGGCTGCGTCCCGCCCACACGGGCGAGATCCGCCTACACGGCCGGCCGGTGCGGATCACCTCGCCGCGCGACGCCTTGGCCGCGGGCATCGGCATGGTCACCGAGGACCGCAAGGGGCTCGGCATCCTCCCGGCCATGTCGGTCCGCTCCAACCTCACGCTTGCCGCGCTCGACCGTTTCGCGGGTCTGGCCGGTCTCGACGCCGCCCACGAAGCCCGGACGGCCGATGAGCAGATCCGCGCTTTCGCCATCAAGACCAGCGGCCGCGAACAGCCGATCGGCCAGCTCAGCGGGGGCAACCAGCAGAAGGTCCTGCTTGCCCGGACCCTCCTCACCGCGCCCGACCTCGTCATCCTCGACGAGCCGACCCGTGGCATCGATATCGGGGCCAAGGCCGAGATCTACGCGCTCATCGGCCGGCTCGCCGCCCAGGGCAAGGCCGTGCTCCTGATTTCCTCGGAGCTGCCCGAGGTGCTTTCGCTCACCCACCGCCTTCTGGTGCTCCGCCAGGGCGAGCTCACCGCCGAGCTCGACCCGCGCCGCGCCACCCAGGAGGAGATCCTCCGCCACGCTATTCCCCGATGACCTCTCCCCTGCGTCCCCGCTTCGACCGCGACCTCGTCCACCGCTTCGGCATCGTCGCGGTGCTCCTGCTCATCTCCGTCGTGCTCGCCGCGACGACCGACAGCTTCGCCACCGCCTCGAACCTCACCAATGTCGCCCGCCAGGTCTCGATCAACGGCATCCTCGCGGTCGGCGTGACCTTCGTGCTGCTGACCGGCGGGGTGGACCTTTCCCTCGGCTCGGTGGTCGCTCTCAGCGGGGTGGTCTGCGCCCTCAACGCGCAGCCCGGCGAACACGCCCTATGGGTGCCGATCACGCTCGGTGTGCTCACGGGCGGCGCCTGCGGCCTCGTCAACGGCCTGCTGGTCACCCGCGGCGGCATCGCCCCGTTCATCGTCACCTTGGGTATGATGACCATCGCGCGCGGCTTGGCGCTCATCCTCAGCGGCGGCAAGCCCGTGGCGAATATGTCCCCCGCGCTGACCGACCTCGCGGGCGACCTCGGCCCCGTGCCCATCCCGCTGCTCTGCTTCGCCCTCGTGACCGCGGGCGCCGGACTCTTCCTCGGGCGTTACCGGCTGGGTCGCCACCTCTACGCCGTCGGCGGCAACGAGCAGGCCGCCCGCGCCGCCGGCATCTCCGTGCCGCGCATCAAGCTCTTCGCCTATGGTCTCTGCGGCCTGCTGACCGGCCTCGCCGGCGTCGTGCTGGCGGCCCGCATCACCACCGGCCAGCCGAACGCCGGCCAAGCCTATGAACTCGACGCTATCGCGGCCGTGGTCATCGGCGGCACCAGCCTCTCCGGCGGGGTCGGCGGCGTCGTCGGCACGCTCCTCGGGGTCCTGCTCATCGGCATCATCAACAACGGCTTGGATCTGCTCAGCGTGTCCTCCTATTACCAAGCCGTCATCAAGGGCGTCATCATCGTCGGAGCGGTTTGGCTCGACCGACGTCAGGCCCGGTCGTAAAAACCCGGCATGCGCCCTACCCCACGCATCGCCCTCGCCACCCTCGGTCTGCTCGTCGCCCTCGTCTCCGGCTGCAAGAAGGCCGAGCCCCGCAAACCCGGCGAATGGCTCGTCGGCTACTCCTCCCGCGACCAGTCGGCCGAGTACACCGCCCGGCTCGGCGACGCCGTCCAGGCCCGCGCGAAGGAACGGGGCGTGAAGCTCGTCTTCGTCGACGCCCAAGCCGACGCGCAGAAGCAGATCAGCCAGGCCGAGAACTTCATCGCGCAGAAGGTCGACGTCATCATCCTCAACCCGTGCGAGGTCGAGGCAAGTTCGCCAGCCGTCGATCGCGCCCGCGCGGCCAAGATCCCCGTGGTCAACGTGAACTCCCTGACCAAGGCGGCCCCCGATTGCTATGTCGGCTCGGACGACGAGCAGGCCGGCGTGCTCGCGATGGAAGCCATCGCGAAGAAACTCGGCGGCCAGGGCAACGTGCTGATGATCCACGGCATCATGGGCCAGTCCGCCCAGCTGCACCGCGACGCCGGTGCCCGCAAGGTGCTCGCCAAATACCCGGGACTGAAGCTGCTCGACCACCAGACGGCCTCCTGGGACCGCGCCAAGGCCCTCGCGCTCACCGAGAACTGGATCCAGGCCCACAAGGGCAAGTTCCAGGCCATCTTCGCCCACAACGA
>CAIRWP010000035.1 GCA_903882335.1 uncultured Opitutia bacterium
CGAGCAACGGCGACAGCCAGCCCTTCGTTTGGTCGATCGGGCGGAGCGTGTTCCCCGTCGCCGGCAGGCGTAGCGCGAGGCAGGCGTCGAAGAAGGCGATCGCCGCGTAGCGCTGGTCACCGCACTGGTGCGAAGTCAGGGGATCGGGGGCGAAGCCGATGGGCGCGCCTTTCGCGCGGTAGGCCTTGAACATCGCGAGGCCGCCGGTCCAGGCGCCGTTGAAACGCTTGTCGCCGTTCTCCTTCGCGCCAGGGTTCGCCATCATCGGGATCTCGTAGGCGGCGGGCGGCAGGTCGACGAACGGGATCTGCCCGACGAGCTTGGGGTCGTCGCTTTTCTGCCAAGCACTGTAGGCGGTGCCGGAGCGGAACCAGATGGCGACGATGCGCTCGGGGTATTTGGCCTGGAGGATGCTCGACCAGAAGCCGCCGCCGCTGTGGCCCCAAAGGCACCAGGGCGCGGTCGCCACCTCGGGATGCCCGCTCTGCCGGGCGAGCTCCGCGAGCGCTCTCAGGAAGGCCTGCTCCGAGCCGTTGCGCGGGTCGCACCACAGCCGGCAGTTCGCCGCCTCGGGCTGGTGGATGACGGGTCCGAGCAGGGCGCAGTCCCATTTGCGCGCCAGCGCCTGCCAATGCAGGTCGTCGGCCGCGGTGACGGCGGCCTTGTTCGAGCCTTCGCCGCAGCCGTGCTGGTGGACGATGATGCCGCGGACGGTCTTCACGCCTTCGGGAATCCAGAGGTGGTAGGTCGTGGCAAAGACGAACCCGCTCGGGAGCGATGAGATCGGGTAATCGACGCTGAATTTCCGGCCATCAGCGAAAAGGGCCCAGGGGGCCAGAAGGAGGGCGAGCAGCGGGCGCATGGCCGCAGGTTGGCGGCAAAGTCCGGGTCGGGCAAGGGCTTGCCGTCTCGCGGGAGTTGGTCAGTTTGGCGGGGTGCCTCGTTTCCTCGCGCTCTGCCTGCTCGCCTTGACGGCTCGTGCCGCCGAACCGGCTCCGTTGCGCGCCTTCGTGCTGGGCGACTGGGGCTGGGCCGATCCGGACATGGAGCAGAAGTATCCCCTGGTGCGCCGTAATGCCGACCTCCAGCGGTCCGTGGCCAAGGCGATGGCTGCGCGCGCCACGCAAGCGCCGATCGCCGCGGTCCTCACGACGGGCGACAATTTCTATCCTAACGGCGTTCGTTCGGCGGACGACCCGCGTTGGCGGACATCCTTCGAGGAAGTCTACGTCGCGCCGGCGCTCCAGGTGCCCTGGGTCGCCGCCCTCGGCAATCACGACCACGATGTGACCGCGCAGGCCGAGCTGGATTACGCGAGCCGGTCGAAGGGCCGCTGGGTCATGCCCGCGCGCTATTACGCCCACCACTTCCCCGCGGTCGATGTCCGCGTGCTGGTGCTCGACGCCTGTTCGCTCAGCGACCGCTGGAACCGCGAGTTCTTCACGGTGAAGGGTCAGGCGGAGGCCGCGGCGCAGTGGCGCTGGCTCGAGGCCGAGCTGGCGAAGCCCGCGCGCTGGAAGGTGGTCGTCGGCCACCTGCCGCTCAAGGACCATGGCTTTCATCCTAAGGAGCCGGAGTACGTGCAGCGGCTGGTGCCCTTGCTCGAACGCCACCGCGTGCAGCTCTACCTCAACGGCCACAACCACCACGCCGAGTTCCTGCGGGATAAAGGCGTGGCCTACGTCACCTGCGGCAACGGCGCCGACCTCTACCCGATCCTCGAGGAGAAAGCTTCGGAGTTCATCGGCGCCTACCCGGGGTTCACCGAGCTGGAGTTCGGGGCCGAGTCGCTGCGGGTGCGTTTCCTCGATACCGAGGGCCGCGTCCGGCATGACGCCGCGGTCCCCCGGTAGGCGCGCCCTGCGTTGACCTCGGGGCGGACCTTCCCACCATCCCGCCCGTGACTCCTTACCTCGCCCAGCGCCGCGACGAGCTGATCCGCACCTACCGCGACGGTCTCCTGCAGGACGTGATCCCGTTCTGGCTCAAGCACGGCCTCGACCGCAAGCACGGCGGCATCCACACCGCCCTCGGTCGCCGCGGCGAGCTGCTCGATTCGGACAAATCCGTCTGGTTCCAGGGCCGGGCGGCCTGGACTTTCGCGAACCTCTACAACACGGTGGAGCCCCGGCCGGAGTGGCTCGAGGCGGCGTTGTCGTGCGCGGACTTCCTCCACGACCGTTGCGCGGACCTCACCGGCAAGCTGCATTTCACCGTCACCACGGAGGGCGACCCGCTACGCATGCGGCGCTACGTCTTCAGCGAGTGCTTCGCGGCTATCGCCTTCGGCGCGGTGCACCACGCGACCGGGCAGGCGAAGTGGAAGGAGCGGGCCATCGCGGCCTTCGATCTCTTCCTGAAATTCAACCGCGAGCCGGGGCACATCCCGCCGAAGACCTCGCCGGAGACGCGCCCGATGAAGGGACTCTCCCCGCTGATGATGACGCTCGTCACCGCGCAGGACCTGCGCGAGGACCTGGGCGACGTGGTCGTCCGAGGGCGGACGCTCACCCAGTGGGCCGCGGAGGCGATCGCCGAGATCGGTCGCGATTTCGTGAAGCCGGACCTGCGCGCCGTGATGGAGGTCGTGGGGCCGTCCGGGGAGATCTACGACCATTTCGACGGCCGCCTGTTGAATCCGGGCCACTCGATCGAGGCGGCCTGGTTCATCCTGCGCGAGGCCCGGCGGTCCGGCGACGAGCCGATGAAGCGGCTCGGCCTGGACATGCTCGATTACATGTGGGCCCGCGGTTGGGACCGCGAGCATGGCGGGATCCTCTATTTCACCGACCTGCACGGGAAGCCGATTCAGGAGTACTGGCATTTCATGAAGTTCTGGTGGCCGCATAACGAGGCCATCATCGCCACGCTCCTCGCCCACCTGATGACCGGGGACGCGAAGTACGCCGAGATGCATCGCCAGGTGCACGATTGGACCTACGCGCATTTCCCG
>CAIRWP010000036.1 GCA_903882335.1 uncultured Opitutia bacterium
ACGTTGTCCTTCACCGCCTGGCCGTGGAACGGACCGAACGGGAAGCCGTTGATGCCGGCGACGACGCAGTTCTCCTTGTCGAGCCAATGGCGGAAGGCCGTCAGCGTCGCCGGCTCGGCGAGCTCGGCCGCGGCGCGGTCGCCGAGGCGCAGGCCGAGGACGTAGGTCCGGCCGGGCGAGACGCGGTCGCGCACGCGCAGGGCGTGGTCGCGCAGGCCCGCGAAGGTCTCGACCCACCCTTCCCCGCGGTGGACGTTGGTGCAGTAGGCGAGGCTGAGGCCGGAGGTGAGCTTCACGATCAGCGGAGGGCCTGCGGGTCCTTGAAGTTCTTCGACTGCGAGAGGAAGCGGACGGGGTTGCCGTACACGAGGCTGTCGATGGCGGCGGCGGAGTGGCCGCGGCGGCGCATCTCGGCGGCGGCCTTGGGCACGGCAATCGGATCGCTGTGGCCCCAGTCGCACGCGCTGTTCAGCCACACGCGCTGGGAGGCGAAATTCTCGAGCATGTCGACCGCGCGGACCGGCGTGGCCTTGGACTCGGGATAGAGCGTGATGCCGGCCCAGAAGCCCTGGTCGAGCACGCCCGCGATGGTGTGCTCCTCGACGTGGTCGATGATGACGCGCTCGGGACGCACGCCGGAGTGGGCCTTGAGGACGTCGGTGATGAGGCGGGTGCCCTTGCGCTTGTCCTCGAGATGCGGCGTGTGCACGAGGATCAGCTGGTCGTGCTTCACCGCGAGCTCGATATGCTGCTCGAGGATCTTCATCTCGTTGCGCGTGTTCTTGTTGAGGCCGATCTCGCCGATGCCGAGCACGGTGGGCGCGCCGATGAACTGCGGGATGAGCGCGAGGACGTCGGCGGCGAGCGCCATGTCCTCGGATTCCTTCGGGTTGATGCAGAGCCAGCAGTAGTGCGGCAGGCCGTACTTGGCGGCGCGCTTGGGCTCATGCTGGGTCAGCTGGCAGAAATAATCATGGAAGCCATCGGCCGACTTGCGGTCGAAGCCGGCCCAGAACGCCGGCTCGCAGATGGCGGCGCAACCGGCCAGGGCCATCGCCTGGTAGTCGTCCGTGGTGCGGCTCACCATGTGGCCGTGGGGTTCGATGTAACGCATGGCGGGGCTTACTTGAGGCCGGGCCAGACGCCGGAGGCCGACTTCGTGTCGGCCTGCTCGATCGGGGTGAGGCTGGGGTCGCTCCAAAGGTGCAGGATCTTGGCCACGCGGTCGTCGCCGCCCTCGAGGAGGATCGGCAGGGCCTGGCGCAGGCCGCGGACGCGATGGTCGTCGGCCCCGGTGGCGCGCTCGAGGCGGTCGAGGAAGGCCGCGAGGTCGAGGAGCTTGAAGCGCGCATCCATGAAATGGAGGTCGGCCACTTGGTCGCGGGAGCGGCGGGGGGTGCCGGCGAGGGGATGGGGGTCGGGCATGGGAAAGGACGCCGAAGCGCCTTGGGTGTTGGACACCCAAGGTGCGTCAGAGGTCCCGACGGGTCAAGCCGACCCGCCCGAGGGCCGGGGGCTTACTTCTTGGCCGGGGCTTCCTTCTCGTACTCGGCCGCGGTCCACGGGGTCTTGCGGTCGGCGTACTGCTTCTTGATGGCGGCGACTTCGGCGTCGGTCACGGTCGGGCCGGTGTTGCCCCAGGAATTGTTCACGTACGTCACGACGTCGGCGATGTCCTTATCGGACAGGCCACCGACCGGAGGCATCATGCTGTTGTAGGTCATGCCCTTGACGGTCACCGGACCCTGCATCCCGTGGAGGATGTTGCGGACGGCGATCGAGGCGCCCTTGGCGATCCACTCGGAGCCGGCGAGGGGCGGGAAGACGGGCGGCAGACCCATGCCGGTCGGCTGATGGCAGGCGAGGCAGGTGCGGGCGTACACGGCCTGGCCGCGCTTCATGGTTTCGGCGTCGGGAGCGGCGTGGGCGGCGGCGACGAGGGCGGTGAGGGCGAGGGTCGGGAGGAGACGCATGGCGGTTGGTGAGTTCCCAAGGAGGCGATTTTCCGGGCGACCTCAACCCGAAGTTGGCCGCGGCTCAGGACATAAGCCCGCCCCACCCTTGGCATAAGCCGCCACGGGCCGGCCGAAGTAGGGTTGATTACGACACCACGCGGGTTCCACCCGTCCGCCCGGGCATCGTCCTTACCCCTGATTTATTGAGTCGACCTCCCCCTTCCCGGCGGGAATCCTAGTTGTATGAAAACGACTGAGGCTCATGAGGCCTGGCTGCGCCGGCTCCAGGTGCGCAGCCTCCGGACGGTCTTCGACCACCTGCCGGGCGTCATGTTCTTCGCCAAGGACCTCGAGGGCCGTTTCACCATGGCCAACCAGGCCTTCGCCCAGCGGTGCGGGTGCAAGGACGAGGCCAGCCTGCTGGGCAAGACCGACAACGATGTCTTCCCGCCGGAGTTGGTGGCGGCCTTCCGCAAGAAGGACCTGCAGATCATCGAGACGTGCCAGCCGGTGCCCCGGATCATCGAGCTCTTCCCCAATGAGGTCGGCGAGCACGTCTGGTACGAGACGACCAAGCTGCCGATCTTCGACGTGGACGGCCGGCCCTGCGGGGTCTGCGGGACGGTCCGTAGTTATGAAGGGACGAAGGCCATCCTGGAGCCGTTCCTGCAGGTCGAGGCGGCCGCCGAGTTCATCAAGGACAACCTCACCGAGAGCCTGCACATCGCCAAGCTGGCCAAGCTGACGGGGCTCTCCATCCGCCAGTTCGAGCGCAAGTTCCACAAGGCCTACCAGGTCAGCCCCCGGGCCTACCTCGTCCGCATGCGGGTGGCCGCGGCCTCGGACCTGCTCCGGTCGACCAGCCTCCGCCCCTCGGAGGTGGCGACCAAGACCGGCTTCTATGATGCCAGCGACTTCTCGCGCCAGTTCCGCCGGGCCATGAAGCTCAGCCCGACCGAGTTCCGCCGCCTCCACGGGTCGACCCGTTAGGCCCACCCCCTCGGGTTAAAAGCCCGAAAACAGCGATTTGCCTTCTCGACAGAGGGGGGTTGGTGGGTTTTATTCACACCCGTACCCCATCTCTACCCATGAGCACACAAGAAACTACCGTACCTAACGCGAAGCGGCTCCTTTGGGCTGGCTTCATGGCCATCCTCGCAGCCGGCGTCGGCTTCGCCCTCCGAGGCGGTATCTTCGGCGCTTGGGCGGCCGAATACAACTTCACCGGCGCCCAGCTCGGCGCGATCGGCGGCGCCGGCTTCTCCGGCTTCTGCTTCGGCATCATCATCGGCGGCGTGCTCGTGGACAAGTTCGGCTACGGCAAGCTCGTCGCCCTCGCCCTCCTTGGCCACATCCTCTCGGCGTTCGTCACCTTCGGCGCCTCCACCCCGCAGAACGCCTACGACTTCCTCTTCTGGGGCATGTTCATCTTCGCCTACGCGAACGGCACGCTCGAGGCCGTGGCCAACCCGCTGGTCGCCACCGTCTTCCCGGAGAACCGCACCCACTACCTCAATATCCTCCACGCCTCCTGGCCCCTGGGCATGATGATCGGCGCGGTCGCCTCCGGCCTCCTCGGCGGCGGCTTCCTCGGCATCGCCGGCGCCGGTCTCACCTGGAAGTACCAGCTCGCCTTCTACCTCGTACCCACCGTCGCCTACGCCGTCATGTTCCTCGGCCAGACCTTCCCGAAGTCGGAAGCCGCCGAGAAGGGCGCCTCCTTCGCCGAGATGTTCAAGGACGTCGGCATCCTCGGGACGATCGTCGCCACCGCGCTCATCGTGCTCTTCCTCCGCGACATGCTGCCGCTCTTCGGGATCTCCGCGGACAATTCCCAGACCATCGGCTACGTGGTCGGCGGGCTGCTCGTGATCGCCGTCGCGGTGATCACCCGCTTCTCCGTCGGCTCCCTCCTGCTGTTCGTGCTCTTCATCACCCACGCCCTCGTCGGCGCGGTCGAGCTCGGCACCGACTCCTGGATCGAGAACATCACCGGCAACCTCTTCACGCCGGCGCAGGGTAAGTTCCTCTTCTTCTACACCTCGCTCATCATGTTCTCGCTGCGCTTCTGCGCCCACTTCATCGAGACCAAGCTGGGCCTCTCGCCGATCGGCATCCTGGTGGCCTCGGCGCTCCTCGCGTTCGGCGGTCTGCAGCTCGCCGCGGGCATGGACAGCTTCGGCATCGCGCTCGTCGCCCTCGGCATCTACGCCCTCGGCAAGACGTTCTTCTGGCCCACGATGCTCGCCGTCGTCGGCGACCGCTTCCCGCGCTCCGGCGCCGTCGCCATGTCCATCATGGGCGGTATCGGCATGCTCTCCGCCGGCCTGATCGGCACCCCGGGCCTCGGCTACGCGAAGGACCGCTTCACCGCCGAGGCGCTGCAGGGCTCGGCCCCGGCCGTCTACGCCGCCAACAAGGCCGGCACCGAGTCCAAGTTCCTCCCCTTCGTCTTCGCCCCCGCCACCGGGGTGGACGGCGCCAAGCTCGAGGCCGCCAAGAAGGCCGGCGAGAAGGGCACCCCCGACCAGAAGGCCATCGTCACCGCCAACCAAGCCGGCGACCGCGCCACGCTGAAGGCCGACTCCTTCATCCCGCTCACCATGGCGGCGATCTTCCTCCTGCTCTTCATTTACTTCAAGAGCATCGGCGGCTACCGCGCCGTGAAGATCGAAGAGCAGGCCTAAGCACCCCTCCCTTCCCCTCCGAAGGCCGCCCACCCGGGCGGCCTTCTTGTTTTGGGAGGTTTCCGCAACCGGGTCGTTTCCATCCAAGGAAATCGGCTTCCGTCCCTGCGGGCTTCGGGCTTAATGGGCGGCACCCCATGAGCACCCCGAAGATCCGCATCGCGCTGGCCGGCCTCGGCTTCGGCGCCGAGTTCATCCCGATCTACCTCGCGCACCCGAACGCCGAGATCGCCGCCATCTGCCAGCGCAATCCCGACAAGCTGAAGGAGATCGGCGACCGCTACGGCATCGCCAAGCGCTACACCTCCTACGAGGAGATGCTCAAGGATCCGGAGATCGACGCGGTGCACATCAACACCCCGATCCCCGACCACGGCCGCCAGTCCATCGCCGCCCTCAAGGCCGGCAAGCACGTCGCCTGCACCGTCCCGATGGCGACCTCCATCGCCGAGTGCGAGGAGATCGTGAAGCTCGTCAAGGCCACCGGCCTGAAGTACATGATGATGGAGACGGTCGTCTACGCCCGCGAGTTCCTCTTCGTGAAGGAGATGTATGACCAGGGCGAGCTCGGCCGCCTGCAGTTCCTCCAGGCCTCGCACCAGCAGGACATGGAAGGCTGGCCCGGCTACTGGCCCGGCCTCCCGCCCATGTACTACGCCACGCACTGCGTCGGCCCGATGCTCGCCCTCACGCAGGCCGACGCCGAGTACGTGTCGTGCTTCGGCTCCGGCCGCATCGCCGAGGACATGGTGCCGATCTACAACTCGCCCTTCGCGGTCGAGACGGCCCATATCAAGTTCCATAAGTCCGACGTCTCCGCGCGCATCATCCGCTCGCTCTTCGACACCGCCCGCCAGTACCGCGAGTCGATCGACGTCTACGGTTCCAAGAAGTCCTTCGAGTGGCCGCTGATCGAGGGCGAGGAGCCGGTCATCCACACCGCCAAGAAGCCCGAGCCGGAGATCCCGGCCAAGGTCAAGGTGCCGGACTACGCCCACCGCCTGCCGAAGGAGATCCAGCGCTTCACCACCAAGGGCGTGTACGGCGAAGGCGAGGACCACCTGTCCTTCACGCAGGGCGGCGGCCACGGCGGCTCCCACCCGCACCTGGCCAACGAGTTCATCCAGGCCCTGCTCGCGAAGCGCGACCCGTTCCCGAACGCCCGTCAGTCCGCCAACTGGACCTGCACCGGCATCCTCGCGCACGAGTCCGCCATGGCCGGCGGCGAGATCCGCAAGCTCCCGGCGTTCACGCTGCCTGGCTGAGCGGCAAGTTGATCGGTTGACCCGTTGGCCAGTTGGCCAGGGGAAATCAGAGGCGGCGCAAGCCGCCTTTTTTGTGCCTTGGTAGGGCTGACCGTCCCCGGTCGGCCGCCGGTATCGTTGATTAGTTGATAAGTTGACCCGTTGACGAGAATGGTTCCTCCGACGGATTCCGGATTCTATCTGGCCAACTAATCAACCGATGAACGGGTCAACTCTCCCCGGCTTCATCTCGCGCAGCGATGACGTGCCTGACCTCATGCCGAAATGCCGACGCATCCCGCGGACCAGCAGGGACGCTGGTCCCTACCTAACGCGAATGGTATTCGCGTG
>CAIRWP010000037.1 GCA_903882335.1 uncultured Opitutia bacterium
GGCCTCGGTGATTGCACTTGCGCAGCACCAGACAGGAGAGCCACTTGCAAGTGCCAACGCCTCAACTAAGCCGCCGGGGGTAAGAGCGAGAAAAACCATGGCTGGCTGACGCTGCCTAACGACTCACTTTCCGACGCCCACCGAAAGGCCAAGCCCATAAACCGCTGGCGCTCCCGGCGTTCAGAGGAGCAGCTGGTTGAACTAAGCCGCTGCGCGGCGATGCGGTTCATGGCGCGTGTTCCTCCTGGGAGTCGAGGGCGGCTGACTGCATGGGCCAACGGTATAGGCTGGGCGGTGCATGAAAAGGCCCAAGTCCCAGTCCCCTCATTCCCCGCAATTCCCTGACGCCCAGGCGCCGGATCCAAAGAAGACGCCGTCCGCTCCGGTGTCGGTCTCGACGGTCCGTACGACCCCACGGGATTTCATCAATCCCATCGATTACCAGCATCCCTACGATTCCATGGCCCGGTTCGCGCGGGCGCTGTCGCTGCGGTACGACGCCAACCGGACCCGTCACGCCTACTACCGCCAACTGCGGCTGGTCCACGAACACTTCGACCGGGATCCGGCCCTGCTCACCGAGGACCAGCTCCGTGACTACTTCCTCTTCGTCAAACTCCGGAAGCAGTGGAAGCCCAAGTCCCTCCGACAAGCCGTCGCCGCCACCCGGCAGTTCTACGTCGACCTGCTCGGCCACTCCGGTTGGAAGGTCTTCGGCCAGATCCGGACCAAGGATCACGACACGTTGCCGGCGGTGCTGACCCGGCGGCAGGTCCACGACCTCCTGGCCGGCATCCGCCTGCGACGCTACCGGACCCCGATCAAGCTGATCTACGTCTGCGGCCTGCGCTTAAGCGAGTGCCTGGCCCTGACCATCCACGACATCCGGGGGAGTGAGAACCGGCTACTCATCCGCAACGGCAAGGGTCACCAGGACCGGGTCCTGCCGCTGCCCACCGGCCTGTACCGGGAACTGCGCCGCTACTGGACCTTCCACCGCCACCGGCTCCTGATCTTTCCCAATGTCGGCCGGGGCGACGCTGCGCCGGAAGCCCTCGCCCGGCGCATGCACGAGGCGACCGCGCCCATGCCGTGTTCATCCCTCCAGCGCCTGATCGTTGTCGCCCGCAGGGAACTCAACCTGCCCGAGGCCTCGATCCATTCCCTGCGCCACAGCTTCGCCACCCACCTGCTGGAGTCCGGGGCCCATCTCCACACGATCCAACGCCTGCTCGGCCACAAGCAGATCACCTCCACCATGGTCTATCTGCACCTGACCCATCAGACCTCCCGCGACGCCCTGGGGTTGATGGAGGAACTCTTCCGCACGCTGCCCCGCTGAGGAAGGGCGCCGTGGCCCGCGTCGCCCCCACCGTCCTGGAGGCGCTGCGTCGGTTCCTGCCGGAGCACCTGGCCTCCAGCCCGAGGCTCTCGGCCGACCAACGCCGCGCCGTCCGCGCCATCACCCGCTGCCGCACCCCGGCCCTGGGCGGGCGGGCCTTCGCATGCCGG
The DNA here is from genome assembly GCA_903882335.1 of uncultured Opitutia bacterium. Taxonomy (GTDB): domain Bacteria; phylum Verrucomicrobiota; class Verrucomicrobiia; order Opitutales; family UBA953; genus UBA953. The sequence goes on from CAIRWP010000037.1 coordinate 1,513, forward strand.
GATTGCTCCCAGACCCGGTTCGCCTGGCATTCCTGCAACCACAAGGCCTGCCCGCAATGCGGTCGGGCGGCCACCGCCCAGTGGGTCCGACGCGAGGGGCTCAAGCTCGTCGACGCCCCCTACTTCCTGGTCACCTTCACCCTCCCGGCCGAGATCCGACCCTGCTTCTTCGGTCCCTTGGCCCGGGAAGCCTACGACCTGTTCTTCAAGGCCGTCTCCAGGGCCCTCTCCGAGAAGCTCTGCGGCGCCAAGGGCCTGAAGGCCCGGGTCAACGGCTTCACCGCCGTGCTCCACACCTGGACCCAGCGATTGGAGTTCCATCCCCACATCCATTGCCTGGTGCCCGGTGCCGGACTCGACGATCACGGCCGGTTCGTGCGCGTGCCCAAGCCCAACTACCTACTCCATCTGCCGCTCCTGCAGGCCGCCTTCCGGGAACACCTGCGCACGCTCTTCCAGGTCCACGGCTGGCAGGTCGATCCGGCGGTCTGGTCCAAGGACTGGGGCGTGCACATCCAACCCTCCGGCAACGGGGCGGCGGCGCTGAAGTACCTCGGGGCCTACGTCGCCCGCACCGCCATCGCCGACGGCCGCATGGTGCAGGTGGATGAAAGGAGCGTCCGCTTCCGCTGGAAGAACCGTGCGGAGGGAAACCGCCGGGAAACCTGCACCCTCCCGGGCGTGGAGTTCGTGGCGCGTTACCTCCGGCACGTCCTGCCTCGGGGCCTGCGTTCGATCCGCTACTACGGCTTCTGTCATCCGGCGGCCCGGGCCAAGCGCCTGCGCGTCCAGTGTCATGCCGGCGGACCGGTACAACTGGGCGACTCCCGCACGGGGCCGGCTTCCCCGCCGCCGCTCCCGACCTGTCCCTGTTGCCAAAAGCCGATGCGACTCCTCCATGCCGTGGCCCCCGACCACCGACAGCGGGGACCGCCGGCGGTCGCGGCCCGTCCCGTTCCCCAAGCCCCGTGAGACGCACCCTGGAAATCGAATCCGGAATGCGTCGTGGAAGGTCCATGCCCGGACCCCGGCCCGAAGCCGCCCAGGGAACCCAAGACGCCGGCCTCGGACTGGAATCCCGGTGGAATCTCCCCTGGGAAGCAACCCGACCCGTCTCAGGAAGCCCGAACCCCGGCCTCGGGTCGGTAAAAATCGAGCCCAGATCGATGGCGGGAGCCGGGAAATCCGCCAAAGACCCGCTCAGGACCACCAGTTCCTGAAAACACCAACGCCATGGGGAATCCAGATCCCCACGGCCAAATCACTCATCCCCGGGCTTGTTCAACCAACGGCGTAATTGCTGGCTCCGCTTCGCTTCGCAGCAATACACCGTTTATTGTTAGGCCAC
>CAIRWP010000038.1 GCA_903882335.1 uncultured Opitutia bacterium
GATGGGCGCGTCCCGGCGCACGAGGCTCCGCTCGGCGATGACGCGGCGGCGAGCGCGGCGGGCTCAGCCCGCGTCAATGTCCTCCTGGGCCGCCGCTTCCGCCTGGTGTCGTTCCGCTGGCTTCAAGCCAAGGAGCTATGACCGGAGGTAGCCCGCGTCCGGGCACCCATCGGAATCACTTGCCCTCGGGCTTCTCGAGCTTGGCGATGAGCCGGCCGAGCGCCGCCTTGGTCGCGGCGTTCGCGACGGCCTGCTCAGCCTGACGCAGCGCTGGCAGGTCCGCGGGCGAGGCGAGCTTGAGCAAGGCCTTCTGCGACTCCATGCGCATGGGCTCCTCGAGGATGGCAACGCAGAGCGCGGCGGCAACGGCGCGGTTGTTGCGGGTGACCGCGGCCTTGATCAGGGCGAAGCGTCCGGGGAGCTCGGCCTTGGCGTCACGGATACCGGCGTTGAAAGCCTCGGTCACGCCCGGTCCGGAGACCTTGGCGAGCGCGTTGACCACTTCCTCGGCGATCGCCTCATCCTTGGCCAGACCGGCCAGCACGGGCACGGCCTGGGCGCCGCCGATTTCGGCCAACGCCAGCGCGGCGTCGACGCGGACCGGCGAGCCCGCCTGGCTCGCGAGCGCCGCGACCGCGGTCGTGGCGCCGGCGGCCTTCGCTTCCGCCAAGGCGGCGAGCAGGAGACGGGCGTCGGCAGGGCTCGCCTGGGCGAGCAAGGTGGCGACCTCCTTCGTCAGAGGCCCGGCGGGTTCGTCGACGAGGCGCTCGCGCACGTCATCGATCGCGGCCCGACGTTCCTCGGGCGACTTCCCGGTGGCCCGCAGGGTCGCGAGGGAGCGGCCGTCCTGCGCCCGGAACTCCTTGAGCGCGGCGGCATAGCGGGCGTGGTCGAGGGGGGCTTCCGCGGCGAACGCGGCGGCGGCCAGGAAGCAGACCGGCAGGAGGCTCTTCACTTGGGGAACTCGGTCTTGCGGAGGGCCCACAGGACACCGCCCTGGAGGTGCTTCATGAAATCGGGCTCAGCGAAGGATTCCTTGGTGTGACCGCCGGCCGTGTAGAACATGCGACCCTTGGCGACGTCCTTGCACCAGGCGATCGGGTGCTTCTCGCCGTTCTTGCCGCCCTTGTAGGTGGATTCGTCCAACAGGATGAGGACTTGGTTATCTTCCTGCAGGTTGCGGAAGCTGTACCACTCGTCGCGACGCTTCCATTCCGCGGGGAGGTGGGCGGTCGAGAGGTGGTCCTTGACGATGGGGCGGAGCGTCGCCGGCTGAATCGCCGGGTGACCCGCGAAGTAGCCGCCGATCATCTTGCCGTACCACGGCCACTTGTACTCGGTGTCGGACGCGGCATGGACGCCGACGAAGGCGCCGCCGCCTTCAAGCCAAGCCTGGAACGCCGCGCGGCGGGCCTCCGCGACCTTGCCGGCCGCGGCTTTCTCGTCCGCCGTCGCCTGCTTGCCCAACGCCGGGGCCATGATGTCACCGGTGGTGCTCATGAACGCGACCGCGCGGTACTTGGCGAGGTTCTCCGGCGTGAACACGGCGGAGTCCTCGGAGAAGTCGACCTCCAGGCCGGAGGCCTTGAACTGAGACTCGAGCAGCTTGTTGCCCAGCGGGATGGAATCACCGTGACGGAAACCGGCGGTCTTCGAGAAGACCAGGGCGCGGTTCGGTTCGGCCGCCACGGCGACGACCGCGGCAAGGAGGAGGGGGAGGAGGGAACGCATGGAGGGGTGGAAAGGGCTGGGGCTAGGGTCAGGGCTTGGGCAGGGGTAGACCATTCTTAAGGGGCAACCGCGCACGGGGGCAAGTGGACAAGGGATTCAAAGACGGATGGAAACCTTCTTTCCACGGGGCAACGGATACCTTATCCCTGACTCGCCCCAGCCCTGCCCCCGGCCCCAGCCCTTTCTTATACCCATGCGCCCTCCCCGCCTCGACCGCCGTTCGTTCCTCCGCAACTCCTCCCTCGCCGGTCTGGCGCTGGGCTTCCCGACGATCATCCCCGCCTCGGCCCTCGGCAAGGACGACACCGTCGCCCCCTCCAACCGCCTCCAGCTTGTCGGGGTCGGCCTGAAGTCCCAGGGCGGCGGCGACATGCGCAACCTGATGTCGAAGAAGGGCGTGCAGGTCATCGCGGTGTGCGACGTCGACAAGCGGGTGCTGAAATCCTCCGCCGAAGCCGTCGTGAAGAAGGGCATGGCCGCCCCGCGCCAATACCAGGATTTCCGCGAGCTGCTCGCCAAGGAGAAACCCGACGCCGCGGTGATGGGCCTGCCCGACCACTGGCACGGCGTGATCAGCTGCGCCTTCCTCCGCGCGGGCATCGACGTGTACGGCGAGAAGCCCCTCGCGAAGACCTTCATGGAAGGCCAGGCCATCGTCGACGCCGTGAAGGCCAACGGTCGCGTCTGGCAGACGGGCATGTGGCAGCGCTCCACCGGCAACTTCCGCAAGGCCGTCGAGATCATCCGCAACGGCGAGCTCGGCAAGCTCCTGCACGTCGAGGCCGGCACGACCGCCAACGGCCACGGGATCCCGGCCGCCCCCAAGCCGGGCGAGAAGGCGCCCGCGGAGGTGGACTACGACCTCTGGGTCGGCCCGTCCGCCTGGATGGAGTACGACCCGCGCGTCTTCCATTTCAACTGGCGCTGGCACACCAACTTCGGCGGCGGCATGGTCCTCGACTGGGTCTGCCACCACGGCGACATCGCCGCGTGGGCGATCGGCAAGGACGCCGAGTACGCGGTCGCGGTCGAGGGTAAGGGCGAACTGCGCGAGTCCCCGTGGGACACGCACCGCACCTACGACTACACGCTGACCTACGCCGACGGCGTGAAGCTCAACGTGAACAGCAAGTTCGAGGGCGTGAAGTTCGTCGGTGAGAAGGGCTCGCTCTTCGTCCGCCGCGGCGGGCAGGAGTGCAGCATCAAGGGACTCTGGGAGAAGGACCTCGGGCCGGACGCCTGGCGCTGCCCGGGCACGACCGACCACTTCCAGGAATTCGTCGATTGCTGCCAGTCCCGCCGCAAGCCGCTCTCGCACGCGCTCGCCGCGCACCACTCGACCGCCATCGGTCACTTCGGCAACGCCGCCCTTTTCACCGGCCGCAAGCTGAAGTTCGATCCGGCCGCCCGCCAGTTCGTCGGGGACGACGCCGCCAACGCGCTGCTCACCCGCGAGCTGCGCAAGCCGTGGTCGCTGACGACGGTCTGAGCGGCGGATGAAGCCGCGTACGCTCCAAGTCCTGGCCACGGCCGCCCTCCTGGCGTCCCTCGGCTGGTCCTTGGTCGGGCGCAAGCCGGTGGTCCCGCCGACCGCCGCAAAAGTCCCGGCCGAACCCACCCAGCCCGCCGCCAAGGTTCGCTCGACGGCGAAGTTGAAACTGGCCGGCTGGAGCGGGCCCGCCGACAAAGGTCCGCGCGCGGTGCTGCTGGCGATGGAGGCCGGCCAGAAGATTGACCTGACCAAGGCCGAGTTGGACGCCTACCTCGCGCGCCATGGTCGGGATGCCTTGAGCCTGCTGGTCGCGTCGCGGCTGGCCGACGACCTCGCGTTGCTGCGCGAAGCGGTCCAGGCCGACCCGGGCGAGGCGATGGCCCAGCTCGAGCTCGCCTTGCGCAGCGACATCCCCGCGGAGAAGAAGGCGGCGATCGAGGCGTTCCGCGCGTTGCAGCCCGACAACCCGCTGGGCAACTACCTCGGGGCGCAGGCGGCGTTCGCCGCGGGAGACTACGCCAAGGCCGCCCAGGACCTGCTCCATTCCATGGACCAAGGCGTCCTGCGGAACCACTCGCTGCGCCTGCTCGAAGCC
>CAIRWP010000039.1 GCA_903882335.1 uncultured Opitutia bacterium
GACGTCGTCATCCAAGCCCCGACGGGCGCCGGCAAGACCTACGTGTTCGAACTGCTCATCCGCGGCGGCCACCGCGGCCAGGCGGTCTACACGGTGCCGACCCGGGCCCTGGCCAATGACAAACGGGCCGAATGGCTCGCCCTCGGCTGGGACGTGGGCATCGCGACCGGGGACGTCAGCGCCAACCTGGGCGCCCCGGTCATCGTGGCGACCCTCGAGACCCAGCGTCATCGCGTCCTGGAAGGCCGCCACCCGGACCTGCTGGTGGTCGATGAGTACCAGATGCTGGCCGACGCCCGTCGCGGGGCGGCCTACGAGACCGTCCTGGCCATCGCCCCACCCTCCACCCAGCTCCTGCTCCTCAGCGGCAGCGTCTCCAACCCCAAGGCCGTGGCCGAATGGCTCCGCAGCCGCGGCCGCAAGGTCACCCTGATCGAGGAGCACACCCGCCCGATCCCGCTCGAGGAGATCTCCCTCGACGCCCTGGAGACCCGCGAGCCCACCGGCGTCAAAGGCCATGTCGCCCGCGCGGTCATCCGGGCCGTCCTCGCCGACCTGGGCCCGATCCTGGTCTTCGCCCCCCGTCGCCGCGCCGCCGAGCAGATCGCCCGGGACATCGCGGCCGGCCTGCCCTTGGGCAATGGCCCGCAACTCTCTCCCAGCCAGCGCAGCCTCGCGGGCGATGACCTCAATCGACTGCTCCGCCAAGGGGTCGGACTCCATCATAGCGGGCTGACCTTCGAACAGCGGACCGAACTCATCGAACCTTGGGCCAAGGCGGGCAAGCTGAGCGTGGTCGTGGCCACGACCGGACTGGCCTCGGGCATCAACTTCTCGCTCCGTTCGGTGCTGGTGACCGACCGGCGTTACGCGGCCGATCACGCGGAACGGGAAATCCGCCCGGACGAACTCCTGCAGATGTTCGGCCGTGCCGGCCGACGGGGCCTCGACGACCGCGGCTTCGCCCTCTGGACGGGCGACAGCCCGCGCCTCGGCGAAGCCAAGCCGCTGCAGCTCAAGCGGAGCGAGTCGCTCGACTGGCCGGCGTTCCTGTCGGTGATGCGCCGCGCCGGAGATCCCAAGGCCGCCGCCCAATCGCTCGCCGCCTCCCTCTTCACCCGTGAGCCGATCGACCTCGCGCTGGAACGCCTGGACGATGACTCCGCCCCGAGCGACGTGCCTGAGCCGGTCGCCGGCGCGACCCGGCAGATCCACGAGATCCTCGGGCGCAACGGCACCTGGCAACGCGAACGTCCGACGCACCTGGTCCCGCTATCACAGGCCCTCATCTACGTGAAGGAGGCCTGGTATCCGGCGCTGTCCAAGCCCGACTCCCTGCGCGCTTTGGCCTACGGGACGCCCTGTAAACTCGAGACGGGTGATGAGATCCGCTACGGACGCACCATCACGCTGGCGCATTTCCCCAAGGAGACCGGCGCCTCACAGCTCACGCCGGCGGACTGGCTGCTCAAGGCGCTGCGCAAGCAGGAGAACGGCCGCAGCCGGCCGCGTACCTGGAAACTGGAACTTCTGGAAAAAGAGATCCTACCCTTGCTCCCGCTGCTCACCCAAGGGGGCGTCGCCTACGGCGGCCTCTTCCTCGGTCGCGACAGCGTGCAAGTGAAACTAGATTACTCCCGCGCCGACGTACGGGTCTGGCCCGACGCCGACAACCATCCGCTCATCAATCCGCCGCGCCGCTCCGTCGCCAAGCAGGACATCAACCTGCGCGAAGTCCTCGGCGGCGGCACGCTGCACACCGCGCGCGCCGGCCGGCTCTGGAAGAAGCTCGGCCTCATCGACGCCGCCGGCCGACCGACCGACCGCGGCCACGTCGCCTCGCTCTTCCAACACGGCGAAGGCCTCGCCGTCGCGGCAGCGCTCGAGGATCAGGCTTACGACGCCCACGCCCTCGCCTGGGATCTCGCCGAGCTGCGGGCCGGCGAACGCGTGGCCTCCGCGGGCCGTAATTCCAGCCGCCTCGGGGCCTGCTGCCGCCTGACTTATAAGTCTCTTACCGCCGAAGGCTACCTGCGGGAAGGCCTGCCGGTCGGCTTCGGCGAAGGCTGCGC
>CAIRWP010000040.1 GCA_903882335.1 uncultured Opitutia bacterium
ATCGTGGTCGTCTCCTTCGTCGGCTACGGCTTCGTCGGCCGCGGCGACCTCGGGCTCAATTCCGAGCTCCGCTACATGGGGGTCGACCTCGCCGACGCGCGCAACCGCCAGCGCTACTACTTCGACTGCCAGACGTTCTCCCTAGGCCGCATCCAGGGCCTGACGATCCAGCAGCGCATCGCCGAACTGCACCTGGCCGATGAACTGGGCATCCCCGAGCCGACCGAGGGTGAGGTCCGCCGCATCGCCCGCCAGATGTCCCAGATGTTCGCCACCGGCGCCGACGGCAAGCCGTCCGACGACGGGGTGGCCAAGTTCATCGCCTTCGCTTCCCGCCAGCTGAGCGTCAACGAACAGGAGGCCGCCATCCGCTACGAGACCTTCATCAAGGACACGTGGCGCATCAACAAGCTCTACACGACGTTGTCCGGCAAGGGCCACGCCACCGCCGGCCTGCTGAAGCGCCAGCTAGACCGCTCCCGCACGCTCTGGACGACGGATGTCGCGACGTTCGGCGCCAAGGAATTCAAGCCGGCCATCACCGACGACGAGGCCAAGATCAAGGAGGCCTTCGAGAAGAACAAGGAGTCCTACCGCCTGCCGCCCCGCGTGGAGGTCGCCGTCGTCACGGTCTCCAAACTGACCGCTGACACCGCCCCCATCCCCGACGACGAGATCGTGAACTATGGCTACAACCTGGCCGAGAAGTTCAAGTTCGAGACGGGCAAGGTGAAGGAACAGGCCCTCGCCAAGCGCGCCGAGATCGAGAAGATCATCCGCCAGGACCGCGCCGTCACCGGCCTTGCCGGTCAGGTTTCCGACGAGCTGGCGGAGAAGTTCCCGACCGATGCCACCAAGGCCGATAACGCCGGCTTCGCCCAGTGGCTCAAGGATCGCGGCGCGGTCGTCAAGACCCTGCCCGCCTTCGATGCCGGCGCGGCTCCGGCCGTCGAAAAAGTGCCCGCCGAGGCCCTCCGCGCGGCCGGTGAGCTGACCGACAAGGAGTGGCGCACGGAAGTCTACCGCACCGAGGACTCCATCGTCTTCCTGACCCTGGTGAAGCGCACCGAATCCCGTCTGCCCGAATTCAAGGAAGCCGCCAAGCTCGCGACCGACAACTGGCGCGACGACGAGCGCAAGCGCCTGCTCAAGGCCGAGCTGCTGAAGCTCTCGCAAGGGCTGCAGGCCGACGCCGCGGCGGGTAAGTCGTTCGCCGAAAGCGCCAAGGCCCGCGGCCTGAAGCTCTCCTCCCCCGCCCCGTTCGCCATGAGCAACCTGCCTGACGCCGTCCGCGGCGCCGAGGAAGACACGCTGCAGGCCATCGAGCTGGCCGGCCTCAACAAGATCACCCCGGCCATCCGCGTCGACAACGGCGACCACGTCTTCATCCGCGCCGCCAAGAGCGAGCTGCCCAAGGAAGCCGTGAAGCCCGAGGAGCTCAACGAGTTCAAGCAGTTCATCTCCAGCCGCCAGCGCAACCAAGCCGCCGACGGCCTCATGCAGGACCTCGTCCCCGCCCCTCAGGCCAGGCGCTGAGGAGACGATCGGCGAGACTAAAAGGGGAGGCTCCGGCCTCCCCTTTTGTTTGGCTAAGTTCGCCGATCCGTTGATCGGCCGCATCCCCCGTGTCCTCGCTCCCTCCATGTGTCTCAGGTAGGGCTGACCGCCCCCGGTCGGCCGCGGACATGGGGTCTGGCTTCATCTCGCGTAGCGATGACGTGCCTGACCCCATGTCGGCTCTCACATACCGCGGACCAGCAGGGACGCTGGTCCCTGCCTGAAACACTAAGACAGGCTGGCCTGCTGGCCGGCTGGCACGCAGGCAAGGGAGACAGGGCCGCGGCATGGGGTCTGGCTTCGCCTCGCGCAGCGATGGCGTGCCTGACCTCATGCCA
>CAIRWP010000041.1 GCA_903882335.1 uncultured Opitutia bacterium
GCAGGCGGTCGAGGTTGTTCGGCGCACCGATGTCCATCGCGTTGGAGGCGGTAGGCTGGGCGCGGCGCGGGCGGTAGGCGCCCGTGGCGAAGAGCTCGGGCAAGGGCGAGTTGACGTTGGTCGCGGCGACCAGCGCCTCGATGGGCAGGCCCATGCGGCGGGCCAGCTGGACGGCGCCGACGTTCCCGAGGTTACCCGAGGGGACGACGATGCCGAGCTTGGCGCCCGCGGCCACGAGCCGGCGGACATGGTAGGCGAACGGCACCTGCGCGATGAGGCGCACCGGGTTGATCGAGTTCGCCGTGAGGAGCGGACGGCGCCCCTGCAGGGCGGCGTCGGCCAAGGCGCGCTTCACGAGCGCCTGGCAATCGTCGAACGTACCGTCGACCGAGAGGGCCACGACACCGGGGCGGGTCCGCGCGATCTGGGATTCCTGGACCGCGCTGACGCCCACCCGCGGGTAGAGCACCACGGCGCGCACGCCGGGGACGCCGGCGCAGGCCTCGGTCACCGCGGCGCCGGTGTCGCCCGAGGTCGCGGCGAGCACGGTCAGCTGCGGGAAGTCGTCAGCCAGCACGCGGGCGGTGACGCGCACCAAGGTGCGCACCGCGAAGTCCTTGAAGGCCGCGGAGGGCCCATGGAACAGTTCCAGCACGCCGATCCGGCCGGCGGGGTCGCCCGCGTAGGTCAGCGGTACCGGGAAATCGAACGCCTCGCGGCACACCGTGCGCAGGACGTCGGCCCCGAGTTCGTCGGCGAAATAGGGGGCCATCACGGCCTCGGCCAGGGTAGCGTAATCGGTGTCGCGGTGCGCCGCCAGGAAGTCATCCGGCAGCGGTGGGATCGTGGTCGGGACCCAGAGTCCGCCCTTGGCCGGCATCGGCGCGAGCAAGACCTCGCGCAGGCCGCCCCGGCAGGAGGCGTCGGCGGTGGCGACGAACTCGAGCTTAGGCGCGCGCGATGACATGGACACCCTTCGGATTGACGCGGGAGACGTACGGCGTCGCCAGGATCGGCACGGCGGCGAAGACCTCGGCCACGGCGGCGGCGGCGCGGCGCGCGGCGGCCTCGCCCTCGCAGAGCGCGAAGACGCTGGGGCCAGCGCCGGAGATGGAGAAACCGAGGGCGCCCGCGGCGAGCGCGGCCCGCTTGGCGCGGTAGAACTCAGGAATCAGGCGCTGGCGGTGCGGCTCCGCGATGAGGTCATGCAGCGAACGGCCGATGAGCGCGTAGTCGGACTGAAAGAAACCGCAAAGGAGACCGCCGAGGTTGCCGCTCTGCTGAGTCGAGGTCTCGAGCTGGATGTGGCGCGGCATGATCTCGCGGGCGACCTTGGTGAGGACGACGATGTCCGGGTGGACGACGGCGGCCCAGAGGTTCTCGGGGATCGGTACGTTCATCACGTCGAGCTCGGCGTTGGAGCGGATCAGCGTGATGCCGCCCAAGAGGCAGGGGGCGACGTTGTCGGCGTGCCAGGCGCCATCCGCGGCGGCCTCGCCGGCGACGACGAAGGGCAGGAGCTGGCGACGGGACAACGGAGCACCGAGGAGCTCGTTCACGACGAAGGCCCCGCCGACCGCGCTGGCGGCGCTGGAACCGAGACCGCTGCCGAAGGGCATCTTCTTGTGGATCTCCATCTCGATGCCGAGGTCGGCCTTGCCGAGGTGGCGCAACAGAGCCTGGGCGGAGACCCCGGCGGTGTTCAGCTTGGCATCGAGCGGCAGACGGCCCCCGTCGCCGGTGATCTTGGTGATCCGCAGACCGGGCTGGCTCGAGAAACGGGCCACGATCTCGTCGCCTGGGGCGTCGATGCAGAACCCGAGCACATCGAAGCCACAGGCGACGTTGGCGACAGTGGCGGGTGAGAAAACCCTGACTTCCTTCAGCGGCTGGGTGGACATAAGGCCCCCCATCCGGGGGGTGGGAGACCTTTCGGGTTGCCACCCCTCGGGTCAACGGTGAACATGATTGTTACCGAGCCTTTAAATGCCGAACCGCATCCACCAGAACGGTTTTGTGGCCGTCGCGGCGGCCTCCCCGGCCCTGCGCCTCGGCGACCCCGCGGCGAACGCCCAGCTGGTCAGCCAGGCCCTTGAGAAGGCCGCCCAGGAAGGCGTCGAGCTGGTCGTCCTGCCCGAGCTCTGCCTGACCGGGTACAGTTGCGGGGATCTCTTCGGCCAACGCACCCTCCTCGCCGGCGCCTTGAAGGCCCTCGGCCAGGTCGCCGAGACCACCGGCCGCCTCGGACTCTCGGCCCTGGTCGGACTGCCCCTCGAGGTCTCCGGCCGCCTCTTCAACGTCGGGGTCTTCCTTTCGCGCGGCAAGGTCCTCGGCGTCGTGCCGAAGACCCACCTGCCGAACACCGGCGAATTCTACGAACAGCGCTGGTTCGCCTCGGCCCGGGTCGCCCCGGTCCGGGAGGTCGAATTGCTCGGACAGAAAGTCCCGTTCGGGACCGACCTGCTCTTCCGCGCCCACGACCTCCCCGATTGCGTGGTCGGGGTCGAGCTCTGCGAGGACCTCTGGGCGGTGGAGCCCCCGAGCGGCGCGCTCGCCCTCGCCGGCGCCACCCTGCTCTGCAACCTCTCCGCCAGTGATGAGCTCCTGACCAAGGCCGCCTACCGCCGCGAGCTCGTCAAAGGCCAGTCCGCCCGCTGCCTCGCCGCCTACGTCTACGCCGCCGCCGGGGCCGGCGAGTCGAGCACCGACATCGTCTACAGCGGCCACGGCCTGATCGCCGAGAACGGCGTCGTGCTGGGCGAATCGGAGCGCTTCCGCTTCGACCTCTCCCTCGTGGTCTCGCAGGTCGACGTGGACAAACTCGCCGCCGAACGCCGCCGCAACAGCACCTTCTTCGGCGCCCCCGCCCCGCTCACCCCCCGGGTGATCGACTTCGAACTCGGCCATCCGACCGGCGTGACGCCCAAGCTGCGACGCCGCTTCAGCCAGCACCCCTTCGTGCCGTCCGACCCCCAGCGCCGCGACGAGAACTGCCACGAAATCTTCGCGATCCAATCGACCGGCCTCGCCCGCCGCCTGCGCCACACTGGCTCGAAGCACGTCGTGCTCGGCGTGTCCGGCGGCCTCGACTCGACGCTGGCGCTGCTCGTGCTCCTGGAGGCCTTCGGCCGCCTGGGACTCGACCGCAAGGGCATCATCGGCGTGACCATGCCCGGCCCCGGCACTACGGCCCGCACGCGCCTCAACGCGATGAAGCTGATGGAGACCCTCGGCATCACCGCGCGCGAGATCCCGATCGGTCCGGCCGTGGAGCAGCACCTGCGGGATATCCACCACCCGGTCGGCCGACATGACGTGACCTTCGAGAACGCGCAGGCCCGCGAGCGCACGCAGATCCTGATGGACGTGGCCAACCAGGCCCATGGCTTCGTGGTCGGCACCGGCGACCTCTCCGAAGCCGCCCTCGGCTGGTGCACCTTCAACGCGGACCACATGTCGATGTACCACGTGAACATCGGCGTCCCCAAGACGCTCGTGAAGCACCTGGTCGCCTGGGCCGCGCACGTCCGCCACGTCGGCCCCGAGCGCGCGCTACTGGAGGACATCGTCGCCACGCCGGTCAGCCCCGAGCTGCTGCCGCCGGGCGAGGACGGTTCGATCGCCCAGCAGACCGAGATGATCGTCGGCCCCTATGAGCTGCACGACTTCTTCCTCTACCACGTGGTCCGCAGCGGCTTCCGCCCGGCCAAGGTCCTCTGGCTCGCCGAACTCTCGTTCGCGGGCAAGTACGACCAGACCGAGCTGCGCCATTGGCTGCGCCAGTTCCTGACCCGCTTCTTCAGCCAGCAGTATAAGCGCTCGGCCATGCCCGACGGCCCCAAGGTCGGCTCCGTGGCCCTGTCGCCCCGCGGCGATTGGCGCATGCCGTCCGACGCCGAAGCCACCGCGTGGCTTGCCGAACTGGCCTAAGCGTGCTTGATGGGGGGCGTGACCACTCCCGTGCAGACCCATCCTGCGGCCACCCAGGCCCTGCTCGCCCGGCTCGGCCCGGAGCGCGTGAAGACCGACGAGGCGACGTGCTTCGCGGCGTCCTTCGACAATATGCGGCTGTCGTTCATGCCCGAGGCCGTCATCCGCCCCGACGTCGAGGACGACATCGGCGTGGTGCTGAAGCTCGCCAATGAGCACCGGGTGCCCGTCACCGTCCGCGGCCGCGGCACCGGCAACACCGGCGCCAGCTCCCCGATCCGCGGCGGCTGGGTCCTCCACCTTGACCACTGGGACAAGATCGAGATCGACCCGATCTCGGCCATGGCGACGGTCCAGCCGGGTGCCATCACCGCACGCATCAACGAGCTCGCCGCCCCGCACGGCCTCTTCTTCCCGCCCGACCCCTCCTCGCTGAAGTACTGCAGTATCGGCGGCAACATCGCGACGAACGCCGGCGGCCTGCGCGCGGCGAAATACGGCGTGGTCCGCGACCACGTCTACGCCCTCGAGGGCTTCCTGCCGACCGGCGAGAAGGTCCGCTGGGGCGCCCCGCTCCGCAAGTTCGTGAGCGGCCTCAACCTCCGCGACCTCTGGATCGGCTCCGAAGGCACCCTCGGCGTCATCACGCAGGCCACCCTCAAACTGGTCAACAAGCCCGCCGCGCGCCGCACCTTCCTGCTTGCCTGCCGCACCGACGAAGGCGCGCTCGAGGCCGCCGCCGAGCTGATGGGCCTGCGCGTCAACCCCGCGGTGTTCGAGTTCCTCGACACGCAGACCGTCGAGGCCGCCGAGAAGCGCCGCGGCAGCCGCGTCTTCTCCACGGCCGAGCTGCA
>CAIRWP010000042.1 GCA_903882335.1 uncultured Opitutia bacterium
TCGCGGGCGGCCACGGCGGCCGCATCCTTGGTGTCGGCCGCGACGGCCACCTCCTTGAAGGGAGCATCCTTCATGTCATAAAGGGTGCCGGCCTGGTCGAGTTTCCAACCCGCCTCGCGGACATAGTAGTTATTGCTTAACTGGCAATAAGCCCAAGTCCGCGGGGAGGTATCGGCACCCTTGAGCTGGGAGACCAGGCTGCGACCATCGATCACGCGGCCGGTGGGCAGCGGCGCCCCGGCGACCTCGGCGAACGTCGGCAGGAGGTCGCTGGCGTCGGCGACGTTGGGGTTGACCTTGCCGGCCGGGGTGACGCCGGGCCAGGTGGCGAAGAACGGCACGAGGCCGCCGCCTTCCTTCATGGAACCCTTCTCCCCCTCGATTCGGCGGCCACCGATGGTCGCGTCTGGCGCGTTCGGCTTGGCGCTCCCGTTATCGCCCATGAAGACGATCAGCGTATTGTCGCGCAACTTGAGCCGGTCGAGCTCGGCCACCAGTTTCCCAACCAGCTTATCCATATAGCCGATATTGTCCGCATAATGACGTTTCCGCCGGGCATCGTCGGTCTCGCCTTTCGGCGCAGGCGCGCTGTCCGGCGTCGGCAGGATCTCACCGTGCACGTGCGACATCGAGTAATAGAGGAAGAACGGTCCATGGCGATGAGCCTCCAGCCAGGCCGTCGCGTCCTTGTGCAGGAGGTCCGGGATATACTCGTCGTCCTTCACCTTGATGGTCTTGCCATCGATGACATAGCTGTCGGGGTCGCCGCGCACCTGCCCGCCCTCGGACATCGGCTTGGCGACCTTGCTGTTCCAATACATGCCGCTCCCCTTGAAATGGAAGTCATGGTCGAAACCCCACTCGGCCGGATCGCCCGAGGGCGAAAGCTGGCCCCACTTACCGATCATGGCCGTGGCGTAACCCGCCTGCTTGAGCACCGTGGGGATCATCCGTTCGGCCTTCTCGCCGGTGCGGATGACAGTCTTGCAGGCATCCTGGCTGACGGCGCCGGTGCGGAAGGCGTAGCGACCGGTCAGGATCAACGCCCGCGACGGACCGCAGAGCGGCACCGTGTAGAAGCGGGTGAACCGCACCCCGGCCTTGGCCAAGGCGTCGATGTTCGGGGTCTGATAGCGGTCGGAACCATTGCAACCGAGCTCGGCAAACCCCAGGTCATCGGCGAGGATGAAGAGGATGTTCGGCTTCGTCGCCGGCGTCGCCGACGCGGCCCCGAGCGCGGAGCCCAGACCAAGCAAAGCAAGGAACAAGAGGAGGAGACGGGCTTTCATGAAGAGGCGTTCGGGGATAAGGAAGGGCTTCGGTGATTCAACCCCTCAAACCTCCAAAAAATGCGGAGAAAATATCCGGATTATCAATAACCGCTCGCCACCCCTCCGGACCGGGGCCCAAATAGGTCCATGCCCACCCCGGCCCACCCCGCCGCCCCTAGCCGTCTCCCCGCGAGACTCGCTTCGATCCTGCTGGTGCTCGTCGCCCTCTCGGCTGCCGCCGAGGTGTCGCTACCGGGCATCGCCCAAGCCAACCTCGAGCCCGCCGCCAAGGGTCGCCTGCTGCTGGAGGAACTGAACTGCGTGGCCTGCCACCGCGCCCCGGAAGGCACCCTCACCGCCGCGAAACAGGCCCCGCGCCTCGCCGACGTGGCGAACCGGCTGAATCCGGGCTACCTAGCGAAGTTCATCCTCGACCCGCACGCGACGAAGCCGGGCACGACCTGCCCGAGCGCGCTTCGGACCGTCTCTCGCTCCGTGTCGAACCAGGCGGCCGCCGAGCGCGCGGACATCGCCGAAGAACTCGCCCAGTTCCTCCTGTCGACCCGCCCCTCCCGCTTCGCCCCGGAAGCGCCCGACGCCGTGGCCGCCGCCCAAGGCGAGAAACTCTTCCATGCCCGCGGTTGCGCAGCGTGCCACTCACCGCGCGATGCCCAAGGCCGCGAGACGCTGGCGGCGAAATCGGTCCCACTCGGCGCGCTTGAAGGCAAATACAGCCTCCGCAGTTTGGTGGACTTCCTCCGCCAGCCGCACGTCAGCCGCCCGGCGCTGCGCATGCCCGATCTACGTCTGCCGGCCCGCGAGCTGGAATGCATCGCCCACTACCTCCTCCGCGACACCGTGGTTCCGGGACAACTCCACTTCACGATGTATCGCGGCCAGGTCTGGGAAGGCATCGGCCATGAGGCGGTCGAGCCGGAGCGCGCCGGGCTGACGACGGACCTCGCACTGGCGAGCCTCGGACGCGTCCACCACCACATGGCGGTGCGCTTCGAAGGCTGGATCAATGTCTCGGCCGCCGGCGAGCATACGTTCTTCCTCAAGGCCAACGGGGCCACGCTGACGGTGGACGGCCAGGAAGTCGTCGCGCTGACGCCGAAGGACCGCCGCGGACCGCAGGCGGCCGAAGGCAAGGCCACGCTGGCCGCCGGCTGGCGTAAACTGCGCCTGGACTATTACCACACCGGCCGGGAGCCTTCCCTGACGTTCGAGCTAGCAGGCCCGGGTATCCAGCGCGGCCCCATCCCGGCGTCGATGCTCTCCATCTCCGATCGTCCCATCACGCCCTTCCAAGCGCCGACGCTCGACCCGGTGAAGGCTGAGCGCGGCCGCGCACATTTTGCGCAGGCCTGCGCCAGTTGCCACGACGACCTGGGCGTGAAATCCCCCGAGGCGACCCCGCTCGCCAAACTGAATCCTGAGCAAGGCTGCCTAGCCGTCGCCTCCGACCGAGGTATGCGCTTCGACCTCTCGGCCGAGCAACGCGGCTGGATCGTCGCGGCGCTGCGCACCGACCTCGCCGCGAAGGCCTCGCCCGAGGCGACCCTCCATGGCGAGCTCGCCCGTCTTAACTGCCTCGCCTGCCACGAGCGCCGTGGCCTCGGCGGGATCCCGCCGGAGCGCAACGCCCTCTTCAGCGGCACCGCACCGGCCCTCGGCGACCAAGGCCGCCTGCCGCCGCCACTGTCCGACGTCGGGGCGAAGCTGACGCCGGCCGGCTTGGAGGCCGTGCTGCTCCAAGGCCATCGCCAGCGTCCGTATGTCGACGCGGCGATGCCGCAGTTTGGAGAGGCGAATAGTCGCCGGCTGATCGGGCTCTTCGCCGAGGTGGATCACCTCGAGACGGTCAAGTTGCCGCCCCTCGCGAACCTCCAGGAATCCCGGAACGCGGGCTACGAGATGGTGGGCGAGAAAGGCTTCAGTTGCATCGCGTGCCATGATTTCAACGGGCAGAAATCCGCGGGGGCCGGGGCGCTCGACCTCGTGAACCTGACCCAGCGGATCCAGAAGAACTGGTTCCACCTGTACATGCGCGCCCCGCAACGCTTCCACCCGGGCATCATCATGCCGAGCTACTGGCCCGGCGGACAATCTCTCCGGCCCGACGTGCTCGGCGGCGACACCGACCGGCAGATCGAGGCGCTCTGGAGCTACCTCGAGACCGGCAAACAGGCCCGGAACCCCCTCGGCCTCTCCCGCCAGTCCAAGGAGCTGCGCGTGACGGACGTCGCCGAGATCGCCCGCGGCCGCAGCAGCATCGGTTACCGCGGCCTCGCCGTGGGCTACCCGGGCCGCGTCAGCCTGGCCTTCGATACCGAGGAGATGGCGCTCCGCCAGTTATGGAAGGGCGAATTCGTCAACGTGGAGCTGGGCTCCTTCCAACCGCGGGCCTTGGACACGATGGCGTCGCTCCCCGCGGGGGTCCCTTTCCATCGCCTGAAATCGTTGGACGATAACTGGCCGGCGAAAGGCAAGACCACCTTTGGCTTCCCGCAGAACCTCGGCTACCAGTTCCGCGGCTACGACCTGGACGCGGCGCGGCGCCCGACCTTCCGCTACGAGTACGGCGAGGTGAAGGTGGACGACCGC
Organism: uncultured Opitutia bacterium; assembly: GCA_903882335.1. Lineage (GTDB taxonomy): Bacteria > Verrucomicrobiota > Verrucomicrobiia > Opitutales > UBA953 > UBA953. Next base: position 3,879 of record CAIRWP010000042.1, read on the forward strand.
TTCGAAGACCGGGTCGATGACGCCGGCGCGGCCTACTTCCGCCGGACCATCCAGCTCACGGCGCCCGCAGGGACGGCGCCCTTCCACTTCCGCGTCGCGGCCGGCACGAAGGTCACAGCCACCGGCCCGCAGGCCTACGCGGCCGACAAATTACGGATTCGGCTCATCGCATCGCCCGCGGCGGTCCTGCGCGAGGGCGAGGTGCTGATCCCGCTCACGCTCCCCGCCGGCACCACCACCCTCACCCTCGACTACCAATGGTAACGCGCCGACTCTGCCTGGCCCTGACGGCCTTCGTCCTGACGCCGGGACTCCCCGCCGAGGACCTCGGCGCGATGTGGGGCACCGCCGCCGCCGAGGCGAAATACTACCCGGTGGTGGAAATCCCGATCCCTTCCACCGTACCCATGCGTCCGGGGGGCCTGGAGGTGCTCCCGGATGGCCGGCTCGCCGTCGGCACGCGCCGTGGGGATATTTATTTCGTCACCGGGGCGCTCGCGACGCCCCCGAAGCCGCAGTTCCAGCTCTTCGCCACGGGGCAGGACGAGATCTTCTCCCTCGCCTGGCGCGATGGCGCGATGATCTCGACCTCCTTCGGCGAGGTGACGCGGATTCGCGACCTCGACGGCGACGGCGTGGCGGATCGCTACGAGACGCTCTCGAACAACTGGGGCTACGCCGAAGGGCATGAGTTCGCCTTCGCCTCCAAGCCGGACCCGGAAGGCAATGTGTGGGTCGCCCTCGGCCTGAGCGGGTCCTACGAATCGCACAACCTCTTCCGCGGCTGGGCGGTGAAAGTCACGCCCGAGGGACGGATGATCCCGGTGTGCAGCGGCCTGCGCAGCCCCGGCGGCGTCGCCGCCAACGCCCAGGGCGCGATGTTCGTCATCGAGAGCCAAGGGCCTTGGAACGGCAGCTGCTCGCTCAAGCACCTCAAGCCCGGCGGTTTCCTCGGACACCCGGCGAGCTACAACTGGTACCCCTACACGGCCGACCTCAAGGCGCCGACCAAGCCGAACAGCCAGTCGCGCCTGCACGTCGAGCGCGCGCGAGTCCCCGAGCTCGTCCCGCCGGCGGTGCGGTTCCCGTACATCAAGATGGGTCGCTCGATCTCCGGCTTCCGGCTCGATGACACCGGCGGCAAGTTCGGCCCGTTCGCCGGGCAGTTCTTCCTCGGCGACTACACCCTGAGCATCATCCTGCGGGCCACGACCGAGCAGGTGAACGGCGTCTGGCAGGGCGCGTGCTACCCCTTCCGCGAAGGTCTCGCCACCGGCCTGATGAACGTGCAGTTCGCGGCCCAGGGCCAGCTGGTCGTCGGCGGTTTCACCACCAACACGCAATGGCCCGTGCGCGGGACCGCGCCCTTCGCGCTCCAGCGGATCGACTGGAGCGGGCTCACGCCTTTCGAGGTCAAGGAGATCAACATCCGACCCGACGGTTTCCTCGTGACCTTCACGCTGCCGGTCGACCCCGCGGTCGCGGCCGATCCGGCGAACTACGCGGTCTCGACCTACACCCACGTCTACCAGGCCGGCTACGGCAGCCCCGAGGTCGACCAGACCGAGCCGCGCGTGCTCAAAGCGGAGCCTTCCGCCGACGGCCTCTCCGTGCGCCTGACGCTGGCGAAGCTCGAGGTCGGCCACATCCATGATTTCGACTTCGCCAAGGTGCGCGGCCGCGATGGCGCGCCGCTCCTGCACACGAAGGCCTACTACACGGTCAACGAGATCCCCGCCAAATAACCCCCCCTCCATGCTCCCGCGCTGCCTCGCCCTCCTCACCCTGCTCGCGCTCACGGCCTGCGCCCACCCGGTACCCGAGAGCCCGCAATGGCTCACCTACGCGGGTGGCGAGGGCCCGGGCAAGGGCAAGCACATCGTGCTCATCGCGGCCGACCAGGAATACCGCAGCGAACAGTCGATGCCGATGCTGGCCAAGGTGCTCAGCACGCATCACGGCTTCGACTGCACGGTGCTCTTCGCGGTGGACGACCAGGGCTTGGTCGACCCGACCATGCCGGTCTACCCGGAGAAAGGTAAGGAGAAGGAATTCAAGACGCACCACATCCCCGGCCTCGAGCACCTCGCCTCCGCCGACCAGGTCATCTTCTTCTGCCGGCTGCTGACGCTGCCGATGTCCGAGCGCGAGCTAATCGTGAAGTACGTCGACTCCGGCAAGCCGTTCATCGCCCTGCGCACCTCCAACCATGGCTTCCACGGCGCCCTGCCCTACAAGCTCGCCGGCAAGCAGGTGAACTGGGGCGAGGACGTGCTCGGCGGGAGCTTCCGCGGACACCATGGCCGCTACCACGCCGACTCGACCCGGGGGATCTTTGTCGAGGCCCAGAAGGACCACCCGATCCTCCGCGGGGTGACCGATGTCTGGGGCAACTCCGACGTGTACCGCACTTACAAGGAAGGCGGCAGCCTGCCGGCCGGTTGCACCGCGCTCGTCTGGGGTCAGCCGCTGATGGGCCGCAAGCCCGACGACGCCCCGAACCCGAAGCTGGAGGCCCTGCCGGTCGCCTGGTTCAAGACCTGGCGCACGAGCACGGGCCGCGAGGCGCGCGTCTTCCAATGCACGATGGGCAGCGGCGACGACTTCCGGAGCGCCGGCCTGCGCCGGCTGGTGATCAACGCGGCTTACTGGGGCATGGAGATGGAGCCGGCGATCACGCCGACCCGCTCGGTCGAAACCGTCGGCCCCTACGACCCGCTCGCGACCGGCTTCGACTACCGGCGCCTCGGCATCACGCCCAAGCCCGTCTCGGCCTACCGCTGAGCCGGCGGCGTCCGACCCGGGCTTGCACGCCCGGCCCACCGGCCCATAGTGAGCCGGTCATGGCGCCTCCGAACCCGCTCGAACTACTCAAGCAAGCCCTCGCCACCGCAGCCAAGGGCGATGTGGCCGCGACGAAGGCCGACTTCGACAAGGCGATGAAGGCCGCCGAGTTCGGCGATGGCGGCACGCTCGACCACGTCATGCACGCCTACGCGACCTACCTGCGCGCGCAGCGGGAGTTCCCGAAGGCAATCCAGCTGCAGCGGATGCGGCTAGACATGCGCCGCCTCGCGGGGCGCGACCGTCCCGGCCTGATCGTCGACGCCTTGCTGGACCTGGTAATCACCTTGCGCGGCGCCGGCGAGAACCTCGAGGCCGAGGCACTGCTGTACGAGGCGATCGGTCTCGCCGAGTCGGCCCCGATGCCGGGCGCCCTGCTGGCCAACGCGCTGACCTACCTGAGCATGCATCACCTCGAGCGTAAGGAGTTCGCCAAGGAGCTCGCCCTGCTCGAACGGGCGGTGAAGGCGCGCGAAGCCGACCCCGACTGTCCGCCCGGCGAACTCGCGATGGCCCGCGACCACGCCGCCAAGGCCTGCCTGCGGACCAAGGATTTCGCCCGCGCCCGCGCCCTGCTGGCGCAGGCCCTGCCGGTGCTGGAAACCGTGCCGCAGCTCGCCGGCGATCCCAACATCCCCCAAGGCTGGCTGGCCTTGGCCACGCTTTGCGCTGAGCAGGGCGACCTGCCCGCAGCCTCCCAGCATGCGCGTCAGGCCTTCGAGCGCGCCCGCGCGCTGGCCGGCAAACTGCCGCAGGCGCCTCAGGAATTCCACACGTTCGTCCTGCAGACGGCCCATCAGGCGGCGACTTACGCCGCGATGGAACGGCGCACCGAGGACGCCGCGCACCTCACCTGGGAAGCCCATGAATACGCCAAGGCGAACTTCGCGGGCAACCCCCTGCCCGCCCTGGAGACGCTACAAATCCACCTCAACTTCGTGATCGGCGGCGGCGAGTTCGCCAAGGCCGAGCCGCTGATGCGCCAGGTGGTGGCGGGCAAGATGATGCTGCTCGGTGAGGACCACCTCAACCTCAGCGCCCCGCTCAACAACCTCGGCTACGTGCTGATGAACCTCGGCAAGGACGCCGA
>CAIRWP010000043.1 GCA_903882335.1 uncultured Opitutia bacterium
CGTTCCCGCGCGACTGATCAGAGTCCCTTCGACAGGCGCTTCACCACGGTCGCGAAGTCGTCGGGCCGCGGGGCCACGAGCTTGATCCGCTCGCCCGCGACCGTGCCTTCGACCTCGGCCAGGCGGAGCAGCAACCCGCGGTGCAGCGGTTTGTCCTCGCCTTTGTTCAGGCGACCTTTGGGCGTGGTGTCCGTCAGCGTCACGCGACCGGACCTTCCGTACTTGAGCTCCCCGGCGATCCGCAGCCCGGCCTCGGCCGCGTGCACGCGGATCTGGTCGCGGCGGTGGAAGGGCGTATGGGCCGTCCAGATTCGCCAGCGTCCGCAGGCGCGGCCGGCCTCGAACCGCGTCGTCGCCAGCTTACCGTGCTTGTGCGAGACCACAGCCCGGCGCTCCGCGTCGTCCATGGCCAAGGGTAGGTCGCAGAGGCCGCCCTCCTCGGGCGCATCCTCGGTCCGTGCGATGAACTCGAAGCGGAAAACGAAGGCGCCGGAGCCGAGCGCCTCGCGCCAGGCGGCGAGCACCGTGGTCCGGTCGGCGAGCAGCGCGATGCCCGCGGTCTCGGGCTCCGGGCCGAACACCGCGCCCGGTTCCTTGAGGCCGAGCCGGGCGATCTCCGGCTTGCCTTGTTCCAACTGCACGCGGAGTCCGCCGACGAGGGTGGGGGCGTTCTGCTGCCAAGGGTGGTCGTCGAAAGCGACGCCGGCCGGCTTGTCCAGGGCGACCCAGCCCGGGCCGGCGGCGAGGATGTCCACGCGCACCGGTTCCTCGGCCAGTAGGCCGAGGGGGAAGCCGATCGAGGCGGGTACGTCCATGTTCCGGGAACAAAAAAACCCCGGCGCCTAGGCGACGGGGTCGGTGAGGCGCCGCGGCGGCATCACTTCTTGGCGGCGAGCTTCTTCGCGAGGCGGGCCTTGAGGCGGTTCGCCTTGTTGCGATGGATCACGCCGGACTTGGCGGCCTTGTCGGCGGCCGAGGCGACCAAGGAGGCGGTGGCCTGCTTGGCTTCGGCGGTGAAATCCTTCACCAGGGACTTGAGGCGGGTGCGGACGGACTTGTTGTGCTCGGCACGACGCGCCGTCTGGCGGATGCTCTTCTGGTTAGCTTTGATGTTGGCCATGTGAAGGAGTAGGGAAGCCGTGGCCACCCCTCTTAGTCAACGCGGATTTAAGGGTTTTCCGCCGACAAGAGGCCGCCCCCCGGAGGGGGCTGGCTTTGTCCTGCTGGTGGAAGGGGTGGGATTCGAACCCACGAACAGCGAAGCTGAGAGGATTTACAGTCCCCGACCTTTAGCCACTTGGATACCCTTCCGACGGGCAGGAAGGGCATACTTGGCAGTCCGGCGGGGCCATGACAAGCGCTTTCCATCCACCGTTTCATCCCGCCCGCCGCCCTTGGTTTGGCCTTTAAACAGGGGGGCTCGGACCTAGCATCCGGAGCATGGACCCAGTGCCCTGCATCGTCCTAATCGACGGGGATTGCGCGATGTGCAATGCCACGGCGGCCTGGTTCGCCCGCCGCGACCCGGCTGGCCGGCTGATCTTCGCCGCCGGTCAGGGGCAGACCGCCCGCATCGCCGGCGAGCCTCCCGGCGGCGACCCGGGCACCTTGGTGGTCTGGCAGGGTTCCCGTCGGCTGGTCCGTTCCACCGCCGCTTTGACCCTGCTGCGCCTCCTGGGCGGGGGTTGGGGTTGGCTCGCCCGGGTCGGCTTCTTGTGCCCGCTTTTCCTGCGCGATACGGTCTACGCCGCCCTCGCCCGCCACCGCCGCCGGTTTCCCGGTCAGCCGGGCGCGTGTACGCGCTTGAGCCCCTTCCACCTTGCGGAGTAATCTACGGCCATGAACTTCCTGCGCTGCGGGCTCCTGCTCGGTACCCTCGGTCTCGCCGGCTGCGGGATTTTCGACGACCAACGGCGCCAAGCCGAGATCGACCGCGCGATGGAAGCGGACGCCGCCGATCGGCAGGCGCGCCTCCGGGCGGAAGGGAAGCTGCGCCCGAAGGAGTTCGAGGAGGTCTCGAATAAGATGGGCTGGACGCGCACCGATGCCCGCGGTCTGCCGCCGCCGCCCACCACCGACGAGCTTGAGAAGAAGGTGAAGGCCGCCGCGGGCAACTGAGTTCCGCAGGCTTGCAAGCCGCCTGAGCCACCCCACGCTGGGCCCCGCCCCCGATGCGTTACGGCTATATCTTCACGCGCCTGGCCGAAATGCTTCCGGTCCTCCTGATCGTCGTGGCGGCAACCTTCTTCCTCGCGCATGCCGTCCCCGGCGGCCCCTTCGAGAAGGACCGCCGCATGCCGCCCGAGGTCAAGAAACGCCTCGAGGAGTATTACGGCTTGGACAAGCCGCTCGCCTCCCAGCTCGTCACCTACGTCGGCAACCTCTGCAAGGGAGACCTCGGGCCCTCGCTCAAATACCCTGGCTGGTCGGTCAACGAGATCATCGGCTCGCGCATCCCCGTCTCCATCCAGCTCGGCCTGACGGCCCTCCTGCTTGCCATCCTCATCGGCATCCCCGTCGGCGTGCTCGCCGCTTCGCGCCCCAATACCTGGTTGGACCGCGTGCCCATGGGCTTCACGCTGTTGGGCATCTGCGTGCCTTCCTTCGTGCTGGGGCCGCTCTTCGCCCTGGTCTTCGCGCTCGGCCTCGGCTGGTTCCCGCCCTGCGGCTGGGGCTCGCCGATTCACTTCGTCCTCCCGGCGCTGACGCTGGGCATCGTCACGGCGGCTCCGCTGGCCCGCCTCACCCGGGGTAAGGTCATCGAGGCCGGCAACCAGGATTACGTCCGCACCGCCCGCGCGAAGGGGCTGCCCGAACGGCGCGTCTGGTTCGTGCATGCGCTGCGCAACGGCATCCTCCCCGTGGTGACCTACCTCGGGCCCGCCGCCGCCGGTCTCGTCTCGGGCTCCTTCGTGGTCGAGTCGCTCTTCGACGTGCCCGGCCTCGGTCGGCTCTTCGTCTCCTCGATCATCAACCGCGACTTCACGCTGATCCTCGGCACGACCCTGGTCTACGCCGCGGCCCTGCTCGTCCTCAACCTCGTGGCCGACCTCGCCAAGGCCGCCCTGGACCCGCGCGTCGCGCGCGGCGGCGACCGATGAGCGGCCCCACCGCCCTCGGCCCGACCGAGACCGGCTGGCAGCGCTTCCGCAAGGACCGCGCCGCCGTCTTCGCCGCGTGGTTCCTCCTCGCCATCGCCGCGGCCTGCCTGCTCTCGCCCTGGATCGCGCCGTACCCTTACCAGAGGCAGGATCTGGCCCTCGGCGCCGTCGCCCCCTGCGCCACCCATTGGTTCGGGACGGATATCCTCGGGCGCGACGTCCTTTCGCGCCTGCTGCAGGGCGGGATGGTCTCGTTGGGCGTGGGCCTCGTCGCCACGGTCGTCGCCCTCGCCTTCGGCGTGCTCTACGGCGTCGCCGCTGGTCAGGCGGGTGGTCTGGTCGAGCGCGCCATGATGCGCACGGTCGATATCCTGAGTACCCTGCCGCTCACGCTCATCGTGATCCTCTGCATGGTGGTCTTCGGCCAGAACATCTGGATGATCTTCCTGGCCGTCGGCGGCGTCTCCTGGCTGACGATGTCGCGCATCATCTGCACCGAGACGGTGTCGCTCAAGAACCGGCAGTTCGTCGAGGTGTCGGTCGCGCTCGGCCAGTCCAAGGTCGGCGTCTTCACCCACCACTACCTGCCCAACCTCGCCGGGATCATCGCCATCTACGCCACCCTGACCGTGCCCGGCGTCATGATGCTCGAGGCGTTCGTCAGCTTCCTCGGCCTTGGCGTGCAGGCGCCGATGACCTCCTGGGGTCTCATGATCAAGGACGGCGCCGACATTATGGAGGAGTGTCCCTGGCTCCTGATCGCCCCCTCGGTGGTCTTCGCGCTCACCTTGCTGTCGCTCAACTTCGTCGGCGACGGTCTGCGCGACGCCTTCGACCCCCGGGCCTCCAAGAAGTGATCCCATGCCGCTGCGACGCTACATCGTGCTGAAGGCCGACGGCGCCGAGGGTGACGAGTTCGAGGTCGACCTGCCGACCGAGGCCCCGGATTTCACGCACCACCCCGCGAGCGGCGAGCCGTGCCGCCGCGTGCTCGAGTCCCCCTCGTTGACGATCCGTTACGGGGAGGGTGCGATGAAGCAGTCGGTGAGCGATGAGCGCCTGGCTCGGGCCGGCTTTCAGCGTCTGGAGAAGGACGGGCAGGGCGGTTGGACGAAGATTAACTAAGGTCGGCCTCGACCCTCAACCCCGCCAAACGAAACACCCTGCCGGTAGGCAGGGTGTGACGTCGTCAGGGTGGGGCGTTTCCGCCGTGTGGGTCTAGCTTCAGGCCTTGGCCGGAGCGGCCGCCCGGGCGCGCTTCACGAGCGACTTCGCGGTGTCCGAAGGCTGGGCGCCGAGCTTGATCCAGTGATCGACGCGCTCGACATTGATGCTGAGAGGGATGGCCTTGCCGCGGGCGGCGGGGTTGTAGTTGCCGAGGACTTCGACGAAGCGACCGTCGCGGCGGATGCTCTGTTCGGCGACGACGAGGCGGTAGGTAGGCTCGTTCTTGGTGCCGAAGCGTTGGAGGCGGATGCGTAGCATGTTGGTTGGAAAATGAGGGAGGTGGAAAGACGCAGGAGGGAGGGGTGGAGTCAAGCATTCCCCGGCAAGAAAGGATGAAATTATAACCCGGGGTCAGGAAGGGGTGGTCGGGAAACCTCGAAATAAGCCTATGGGCCAGAGACATTTAGGGCGTGTATTTCGAAATACTGGCCGGAAAGGGGTCTCGCTGGGCACAAAAAACCCCGCCAAAGGGCGGGGTTTTTGAGGGTAGGCCGGGGAGGGCTTACTTGGCGGCGACTTCGGAGGGCTCGAAGCGCTTTTCCTTCACCTTGGTCGCCGACTTGCCCTGGCGATCGCGGAGGTAGAAGAGGCGGGCACGCATGACCTGGGACACGCGTTCGACCTCGATCTTCTCGATGTTGGGGGAGTGGACCGGGAAGGTGCGCTCGACGCCTTCGCCGAAGGAGATGCGGCGGACGGTGAAGGTCTCGTGGATACCGCCGCCCTTGCGCTGGATCACGATGCCGGCGAAGAGCTGGGTGCGCTCCTTGTCGCCTTCGCGGACCTTGGTGGAGACTTTGACGCCGTCACCGACCTTGAAAGAGTCGTCGCCGCGGCTGGTCTTCAGCTGGCTCTGGGTGGCGAATTGGATGAGGGGATGGTTGCTCATGGCTGGGTTGCTTGGTCTTTCAGTAGGTCCGGTCTGCGTTGCTGAGTCTTCTCGTTTTGCCTTTCCCGGCGCCATTTGTCGATTTCGGCGTGATTTCCTCCGAGGAGGACCGGGGGCACTTCGAGACCATCGTAAACGGCGGGTCGGGTGAACTGCGGAAAGGCGAGCAACTTGCCGTTGTAGCTGTCCCCCGTCAAGGAGTTTTCCTCCCCTAATACCCCGGGGATCTGCCGACCCAGGCAATCGACGAGGACGCAGGCCGGCAGGGTTCCGTTGGTCAGGACATAGTCCCCGATCGAGATTTCGCGGGTGACTTTACGGTCCCGGAAGCGCTGGTCGATGCCCTCATAGTGCCCAGAAACGAGGATTAAGTGCTCTTTTTGAGCCAATTCCTTGGCCAAGGGGTTGGTCAACTGCTCGCCGTCGGGGCAAAGGTAGATCACCTCGCAGCCGGGGGTGGCTAGGGCGTCCACCGCGTCGAAGAGGGGTTGGCAGGTCATCAGCATGCCTGGCCCCCCTCCATAAGGCATGTCGTCGACCTTACGGTGCTTGTCCTTGGAGTAGGCCCGGAGGTCGTGCGCCTTGAACTGGATCAGCCCCTTGGCCATGGCCTTGCCGATGACCGACTCCTGCAGGAAGCCGTCGGCCATACCGGGGAAGAGCGTGAGGAGGTCGATGCGAATGGCCACGGGAGGAGGGCTCCATTCAACGCGGGGCGGAGGGGAAGGGCAAGCCGTCGGTGGCGGGACTTACTTCTTCTTGGCGGAACCGCGCAGGTCCATCCGGGTCGCCGTCTCGGCCGGGACCGGTGCGCCGACCTCATCCACCGGGGAGGTGAACAGGTAGCGCCAGACTTCCTCCTGGAGGGCGTTGCCCTTGGCGTCCTTGGGGGCGTTCTTGTTCACCTGCACGAAGCCGTGCGCCTTGTTGGCGTCGCCCTTCACGTCGAACTTCGTGATCAGGCGGCGCGAGTGGCCGAAAGGCGCCTTCACCTCGTCGGTGTTCACGATCGGCCCGAACTTGTTCAGGCCGAGCAGCAGCCAGGAGCGCGGGTAGTGGTCGCCCGCCCAACCGCCGTCGAGGACGTGGCTATAGCCGAAGAAACGGTTTGCCGGCGTCGCCGCGGGTAGGCCCTGCCAGTTGTCGAGCTGGTCGCGCGGTCCGCAGAACATCACCACGCGGGCGACCTTCTGGGCGATGGCGAAACGCGCGGAGGACGTCGCGCCATGCGAGGCTCCAGAGACGACGACCTTCTCCCAGTCGAGGCCCAGGCCGTCCTTGGCGAGGAACTGCTCCCAGCGACCCTGCGGGTGGGTCTTGGCGAGGTGCTTCACGAACTGGAAGGCGCGCTCCTTCATGCTGTCGGGCGCGGGGATGTCGATGGCCTTGCTGGCGTCGACGCCGGTGGTCGCCTCGAGGCGGATGTTGCCGAGGTGCTGGGGGTCGTCGGCCGGCTCGGTGTTGAGCTTGCCGAACCATTCGCGCGCGTAGGCCACCTCGATGTGGTGGAGGCCGTAGCCGTTGACCTTGTCGGCCAGCGGCTGGCTGTAGCCCATGAGCCAGATGACGAGTTGTCCGCGGGGCGCGACGCGCGTGTCGACGTTCGCGTGCTGCACGTCCTGCGGCTTACCGTCCTTCTCGAGCACGAAGCCCACCTCGGGGTGGGACTTGCACCGCGGGTCGATCTCGCTGGCGCGCGCGGTCAGGTGGTACGCTTGCGGCTTGGGGTCGGCGAACTTCGGCGCCGCGTCGGCGGCGAAGGTGACGACGGCCAGGAGGAGGGGCAGGCTCGGGAGGAGGCGCATGGGGATGCGCCCTTGATGCACGCCGCTTGCGGAGGAGCAATGCGATTTGCGGGGTAGGGTCAGGACGGATACAAGGTTCGAAGTTCGACGTCCCCAACCGCCAACCGCCAACCGCTGACCGCCAATACTTCCTACTTGGGCAGACGCGCGTCGATCGAGTCGAGGGCTTCCTCGACCGTCTCCTTCGGCGCCCATTGGTGGCCGCCGCGGAACTCGAACAATTCCATCCGGTCACCGAAGAGCCGCTTCATGCGCGGCCCCTCCGCGTAGTTCGGATCCTTCTCGCCGAAGGTGGCGGCGAGGGCGGGTGCCTTGATCCCCGCCACCGGCGAGGCGCCGTTGGGGCCGATCGGCGCGTAGCCGGCGGCCTGGAACAGCAAGCCGCCGAACCCGGGGCGCAGGCCGACGAAGACCGAGCAAGCCCGGGCCCCGCCCGACATGCCGGTGGCGACCTTGCGGCCCTCCGCCAGCCGCACCCGTCGGATCACGTCGTCGTGGGCCGCGATGAAATTACCGACGGTCGGTTCCCAATCGCCGTTGCGCGATTCCTCGAGCATCACGGCGACATAGCCGTGACGTCGAATCCAGTCCGCCATCGCGCCCATGGTCGCCTTGCCGCCGGGCGCGGCGATGAAGAGCGCCGACCGGGCCTGGGTCGGCGACGACGCGTAGTCCGCCGGCAGCCAGAGCTGGTAGTGGTAGGGGTCCGTCCCGCGGTAGAGGCAGGTGATGCGGGTCAGGCCGCCCGCGGTCAACGGGGCGTCCGCCGGCGTCGGCCGAAAGTCATCCGCCGCGCCGGCGCGGGCCGGGACGGACGGGACGACCTTGGCGCCGGTGGTGGCGACGCCGCCCGGCCCGCCGCCGGCCTTCATGGCCTCGGCCGTCGCGCGGGCCTTCTCGGCGTTGGTCGCGGCGGACGCGTTCCCGGCGACGAACGTCGCGCCGGCCAGCAGCAGAGGGAGGATGCGCATGCGCCTGCGGCCCTCAGCGCTTGCGGTGGCGCTTGATGGCCCGTTCCTCGATCTTGGCCTTGGTCCGGAGCACGATCATCGCGATCGAGATGATGGCGAAGCCCGCGAAGAGGAGCTTGCTGACGGTGAAGGCGTTGAACCCCGGCGCCGTCTCGAGCGTCTGCTCGTCCATGTCGGCGACGAGCGGTTCAGGTTCGGTCGGCGGGGCGACCGGCGCGGCGGCGGCGACCGGCGGCGGGGCGGAGGATTTTAGGAAGGGATAGTAGGCGCCCTCGAACTTCGCGGCGCCTTCGAAGGCGCCCTCGTAGGCGAGCTTCTCGCCGACGGCGTGACCGGTCCCCCGGATGATCGCCGGCACCGGTACGGGCGCGTCGAGCACCAGCACGAGCTCGAAGCCGGCGTTTTCGCGGTCGGAGCGGATGACCTGGACGCGGACCACCTTGGCGCCAGGCGACGGGGTCGCCGCCGCGACCGGCGTGGCGACGTTCGGGTCGGGGTTGCGCTTGCGGACGTCGGCCTTGAGGGCCTCGAGGTCGTCGAGGTCCTTCTGGCTGGTCGTGGGCTCCGCCCCGAGCAGGCCGAGGGCCAGCAGGCAAGGGAGGAGGCGGACCGGACGCATCCGGCCGATTAAGGAGCCTCGCGCACCGGGCGCAAGCATCGGCCGTCGGCTTTGCGGCTTGGAAGCGGCGGGGGCTTCCGTCCATGCTGGCCGGGTGCCGGCCACCTCCGTCCCCGTCCTCTCCGTCCAGCGCCTCCGCATCGCCCGCGAGGCCAAGGTCATCCTGCGGGGGCTCGATTGGCGCGTCGAGCCCGGCCAGCACTGGGTCATCCTCGGCCCGAACGGCTCCGGCAAGTCCTCGCTGCTCGCCGCGCTCACCGGTTACTTCGCGCCGACCTCCGGCTCGTTGGCCGTGCTCGGCGAGACCTTCGGCCGCAGCGACTGGCGCGAGCTGCGTCGCCGCATCGGGCTCGTGGGTCCCTCGGTCGCCGCGATGATCCAGCCCGCCGAACCGGCACTCTTCGTCGTGGCCGGGGGCGTCGACGGTCTCGTCAACCTCTGGCGTCGTCCCCGTCCCGCCACGCTCGCCCGCGCGCGCCGGCTGTTGCGGCTCCTGAAGGTCGGCAGCCTCGCGGCGCGCCCCTGGGGGCATCTGTCGCAGGGCGAACGCCAGCGGGTGCTCATCGCCCGCGCGCTGGCCTCGGACCCGGCGCTGCTGATCCTCGACGAATCCTGCGCTGGCCTCGATCCGGTCGCGCGCGCCGAGTTCCTCGCCTTGGTGCGGCGCCTGCCGAAGCTCACGCCCGGCCTCGCCATCGTCTTCGTCACGCACCACGTCGAGGAGATCCTGCCGGTCTTCACGCACGCGCTGCTGCTGCGGAACGGCGCCGCGCTCGCCGCCGGCCCGATGGCCGACGTCCTGAAGCCGGCCGCCTTGTCGAAGCTGTTCGGCCGCCAGGTGCGGCTCGCCAAGGGGCGGGGCGGCTGGTCGCTCGCCGTCGCGGGGAAATAGGCGGCGGGGCGGTTTGACCGCTTTCGACTTCCCCTTAACCCCTGCTTCATCCTACTTCCTCCTTCCCGCAATGCCTTCGCCGTTCGATAACCTCCTTCCTCGTTACGACGCCGTGGTCATCGGCGCCGGCCTCGGGGGGATGACGGCCGCGAACAACCTCGCGAAGTTCGGCCGGAAGGTGCTGCTCCTGGAGCACCATTACCAGCTCGGCGGACTCGCCACCTACTTCAAGCGCGCCGGCGGGCACGTCTTCGACATCTCGCTGCACGGGTTCCCGCACGGCATGATCAAGTCCACGCGGCGTTACTGGACCAAGGAGATCTCCGACCGCATCCACCAGCTGAAGGACGTCCGCTTCATCAACCCGGACTTCGACGTCCGCACGACCTTCGACCGCGCCGACTTCACGCGCAACCTCAACGAGCAGTTCAAGCTCTCCGCCGAGACCGTCGAGGCCTTCTTCGCGCACCTGCGGGAGATGAACTACTACGACAACGACCCGCGCACCACGCGCCAGCTCTTCGAGCAGTTCTTCCCCGGCCGCCCCGACGTCCAGCGCCTGCTCCTCGAGCCCATCGCCTACGCCAACGGCTCGACCCTCGATGACCCGGCCATCACCTTCGGCATCGTCTTCTCGAACTTCATGTCGAAGGGCGTGTTCATCTTCCAGGGCGGCACGGACACGATGATCAACCTCATGACCGCCGAGATGAAGGCCAACGGGGTCGACATCCGCCGCAACGTGCTCGTCGAGAAGGTCCACGTCGCGAAGGACGCCGCCGGCCGGCGCCGCGTCGTCGGCGTGAAGCTGCGCGGCACCCGCGAGGGCGAGGAAGTCGAGGTCGCCTGCGCCACCGTCGTCTCCAACGCCAACATCAAGGACACCGTCCTCAAGATGGGCGGCGCCGAGGCCTTCGAGGCACCGTTCCTCGAGCAGGCCCGCCAGGTCCGCGTCAACACCTCCTCCTGCCAGGTCTACATGGGCGTGCGCGCAGGCGAGAGCATCCCGCACATCGGCGACCTCGTCTTCACCTCCGAGGCCCGGCCCTTCTCCAGCCAGGAGCTCGTCGATTTCCACACCACCTCGCGCACCTATTCGGTCTACTACCCGGACACCCGGCCGCACACCAAGCAGCCGCACTTCGCGATCGTGACCTCGGTCAACCAGAAGTTCGAGGACTGGGCCGGGCTCGGCGAGGCCGACTACGCCGCGCACAAGGCCCGCGTCATCGAGGAATCCTTCCGCGGGCTCGAGAAGTTCATCCCGGACATCCGGTCCAAGGTCGACCACGCCGAGGCCGCGACGCCGCGCACCGTCCAGCGTTACGTCCGCCACGTCGGCGGCACGTCGTTCGGCACGAAGTTCGAAGGCCTCAAGGTCTCGATGGCCCTCCCTGAGCAGGTCGGCGGCTTCTACCATGCCGGCAGCGTCGGCATCATCATGTCCGGCTGGCTGGGTACCATCAACTACGGCGTCATCGTCTCCGCCAAGGCCGATGCCTACCTGCGCGATCCCGCCGCCGGCCCGCTGGGCGAGGCCGCGGCGAGCGCCGGGGTCTGAGGGCAGATCGGTTGATCGGTTGAACGGTTGGCCCGTGGGCCGGAGAAAGATACCCCGCTGCCATTCCTCTTTTGCGTCTTTCTTGTAACGGCCCTGGTATTTCGTCGGCTTGACGGTCCGTGAGATTCGGTAAGTCTCCCGGCATGGCCAACGAAAAGCAGTCCCTTGCCAAGAAGCTCGAGCACGGTCTCGAGTACTTCATCTTCGCCAGCCGCTGGGTGCAGGCCCCGATCTACGTGGCGCTGATCCTGGCGGCCATCGCCTATGCCTGGAAGAGCGTCCAGGAACTGCTGCACCTCCTCACCGGCTTCGCGGCGGCCACGGAGAGTTCCATCATGGTCGGCATCCTCTCCCTGGTCGATATCTCGATGGTCGCCAACCTCGTCAACATGGTCGTCGTCGGCGGCTACGTGACCTTCGTCTCGCGCATCGATTTCGGCGACAACGGCGACCGCCCCGACTGGCTCGACCACATCAACGCCAACACGCTCAAGGTGAAGCTGGCCGGCAGCCTGGCGAGCATCTCCGCCATCCATCTGCTCAAGAGCTTCATCGCCATCACCGAGACCGTCGGCACGACCGCGGCGATGTCGGCCAACCAGGAGAAGGTGATCCTGTGGCAGGCGATCATCCACGGGGTCTTCCTCGCCTCGATGATCCTCTTCGCCTGGGGCGAGAAGATGCAGCGCACCGAAGCCCACTGAGCCTTTGGCGCGGCGGGACCTCTCCGCCATCGCAGGCGCTCACGCGGCCACCTTCCGTTCGCAGTAGGTGCCTGAAGCCGTCGACGATGGCCTCCTTGTCCGGCGGCCAGAGTTTGGCCAGCGGGTCGCCGGCGGTTTTAAAAATAACATCGCCTCTCGCTTGACGGGTAAAAAGACGGGCTCCCCGGTCGGGGAGCCCTGGGGGGCGCCGGCCGGGGGGCCGGTCAGTGGGTCTTGGCCGCCACCGGGATGCGCATCCCGTAGAAGCTCCGGTAGACAAAGAAGAGGGCCACCAGGAAGATCGCTCCGCCCAGCAGCAGCTTCGGGCCGGTCTCCATCTTCACGGCGATCTCCACGGCGAGCAGGCCGAAGAGCGTCGTGAACTTGATGACTGGGTTGAGGGAGACCGAAGACGTGTCCTTGAAGGGATCGCCGACCGTATCGCCCACGACCGTAGCGGCGTGGAGGGGGGTACCCTTGGCCTTGAGGTCCACCTCGACAATCTTCTTGGCGTTGTCCCAAGCGCCACCGGCGTTGGCCATGAAGATGGCTTGGAAGAGGCCGAAAAAGGCCATGCCCACCAGGTAGCCAATGAAGAAGAACGGGTCAAAGAGCGCGAGGGACAGCGAGAAGCAGAAGATGACGATGAAGATGTTCGTCATGCCCATCTGCGCGTACTGCGTGCAGATGCGGACCACTTCCTTGGAGGACTCCGTCGTCGCCGTCGTCGCGTCGAGCTTCATGTTCTCCTTAATGTAGACCACCGCACGGTAGGCGCCGGTAACGACGGCCTGCATGGAGGCGCCGGTGAACCAGTAAATCACTGCGCCGCCCATGAGGAGGCCCATGAGGGCCTCGGGGTGGACCAAGGAGAGCTTTTCCAAGACGTTAAATTTCGCGTCAATCGCCCGGTAATGCTCCTGCAGCATCATGATGATACCAAAAACCATCGTGGTCGCTCCGACGACGGCGGTACCGATGAGCACGGGCTTGGCGGTCGCCTTGAAAGTGTTTCCGGCACCGTCACCCTTTTCGAGTTGGTGCTTGGCGCCTTCGAAGTCGGGGCGGAAGCCGAAGTCGCGTTCGAGCTCGGCGGTGATGCTGGGCTGCTTCTCAATCTGCGAGAGCTCATAGACCGATTGGGCGTTGTCGGTGACCGGGCCGAATGAGTCGACCGCGATGGTCACCGGGCCCATGCCTAAGAAGCCGAAGGCGACGAGGCCAAAGGCGAAGATCGGGGCCGCAAAGGCGAATTGTGCCGGCATCAGCGCAGCGACGGCGGCATGCGTGGAGAGCAGATACGCCCCGAACATCAGGCCGAGGATACAGAGCCCGGTCCAGAAGGCGGAGAAGTTGCCCGCGACGAGGCCGGAGAGGATATTGAGCGAAGCGCCTCCTTGGTTGGATGACGTCACGACTTCCTTTACGTGGCGGCTCTCGGTCGAGGTGAACACCTTGGTGAACTCGGGAATGAGCGCGCCAGCAAGCGTGCCGAGCGAGATGATTGTGGACAGCACCCACCAGAGGCTACCGCCTTGGTCGACGAGGAGGAAGTAACTGGCGAGGTAGGTGATTGCGATCGAGACCAGCGAGCTGATCCAGACGAGGTTCGTCAGCGGCTGCTCGAGGTTGAAGTCCTTGGCCTGTCCCCAGACGGCCCGGCTCACGGCGTCGTTGATCCAGTAGCTAAGGAGCGAGGTGATTACCATCAGGATGCGCATGGCGAAGAGCCAGATGATCAGGGTCGCACACAGCGCGGGATTGGCGGCCAGGGCCAGCGCGAGGAAAGCGATGAGGGCCACGCCAGTGACGCCGTAGGTCTCGAAACCGTCCGCAGTCGGACCAACGGAATCGCCCGCGTTGTCGCCCGTGCAGTCGGCGATGACGCCGGGGTTGCGGGGATCGTCTTCGGGCAGCTTGAATTCAATCTTCATTAGGTCGGCGCCGATGTCCGCAATCTTGGTGAAGATACCGCCGCAGATACGGAGGGCGGAGGCGCCTAGGGACTCGCCGATGGCGAAGCCGATGAAGCAGGGTCCTGCGAGATCCTGGGGTAGGAACAGGAGGATCCCGATCATGAAGAAGAGCTCGATGGCGACGAGCAGCAGGCCCACGCTCATACCGGACTTCAGCGGGATGAGCAACGTGGCAAGCGGATTGCCGCGCAAGGCGGAGAAGGCGGCGCGCGAATTGGCGACGGTGTTGATGCGGATGCCGAACCAGGCGACGCCGTAGCTGCCAAGGATACCGAGGACCGAAGCCGCGAGGATCACTGCGACGGAGGAGGCGTCCTTATGCTCGAGGCCCGCGAAGTAGTAGGTCATGCAGCCCGCGATGAGCACCCAGAGGCCGGCGAGGAACTTGCCCTGCTGCCAGAGGTAGGTCTTGCAGGTCTCCCAGATGATGTCGGAGACCGC
>CAIRWP010000044.1 GCA_903882335.1 uncultured Opitutia bacterium
AAAGCGAGCGTCCCCGGAGTGGCAACGCCGGACTGGTCGCCGCCGACCTTATTCCGCGAGCTGGGCGACGAGTTTCAACGTCTCCAGCGGGGTCTCGTGGGAAGCCACGGCGGCGCGGAGGCCGACAGGCAAGAGGTCGGCAGCGAGCTCCTTCAGTTCGGTCAGCCGGGCTTCGGCGGCCTCGAGCGGACCGCGGGGGTTCGCGGCGTCCACCCATACATCGAAGACCGTCACCCTCGGCTTGTCGGGCGTCTCGCCGTCGATCTCGCCCTCGCCGACCTCATACCCGCAGTCGAGCAGTTCGTCCCACAGCACCGCGTCGAGGTCGAAGGCGTTCTCGAGGTCGTACAGGCGGATGCCGCTCATCCATTGGTCGAGGAGCTTGAAGGCCGCCTCGTGGTCGGGGTGGACCTCCGTGAAGGTGAAGTCGATGCCGACGGCCACGAGCGTCTGGCCGTCCAGCGTGTCGCCGATCTTGGGGCCTTCGAAGGAATCTGCGGAAGTCATGGGAGCAGGAGAGGGAGGAAAGGGAAGGAGGGCGAGAGGATTGTCGAAGCAGCAAATGGGCTAGGGCCGGGGCTAGGGCTAGGGCTTGGGCGGCATACGCCCAAAGCGTCAGGCAAAGACATGGAGCTGACCCCGCTTTTATTGACAGGCTGCTTTGACCTGATTGTCGCGATCGTTCCCAGCCCTAGCCCTAGCCCAGACCCTAGCCCATCACTTATTTACTTCGCTGCCGCCAACCCCGCGAGATAACCCGTGGTCCAGGCGTTCTGGAAGTTGAAGCCGCCGGTGACGCCGTCGACGTCGAGCACCTCGCCGGCGAAATGGATGTCCGGGCAGAGCCGGCTCTCCATCGTCTTGAAGTCGACCTCGGCCAACTTCACGCCGCCGCAGGTCACGAACTCATCCTTGAAGGTGCTCTTGCCGTCGACCGCGAAGCGCCCATCGACGAGTTGGGCGACGAGCGCCTGCAGCGCGGTGTTGGTGACATGCGCCCACGGGGTCGTGGCCGGGATGCCGGCGGCGGCGACGAGTTTCTCCCAGAGTCGCTGGGGGAGTGGCATCGGGCTGAAGGTGCCGACCTGCTTGCGGGCTTCGGCTTGGCGGAGGTGCGTGAGCTGGGCGAGGATGGCCTCGCGTTTGGCGCCGGGCACCCAGTTGACCGCGACCTCGCAACGGTAGCCGCGGTCAGCGAACTCGCGGGCGCCCCAGGCGGAGAGCTTGAGGATGGCGGGTCCGCTCAGGCCCCAGTGGGTGATGAGCAGGGGGCCGTCGGTGCGGAGCTTGGTGCCGGGTAGCGACGCCTCGACGTGCTCCACGGAGACGCCGGAGATGTCGGCCAGCCGCGGGTCCTTGATGTTGAAGGTGAAGAGCGAGGGGACGGGTGGGACGATGGTGTGGCCGAAGGATTCGGCGATCGCCAGGCCGCCGGAGGCCTTGTTGCCACCCGTGGCGATGATCAGCCGGTGGCAGAGCAGGGGCTCGCCCGCGCCCAGCGTCAGCTTCAGGCCGAGCGCGGTCCGTTCGACCGAGCGGACCGCGGTCTGGACGCGGATGTCGACGCCGGCGCGCCGGGCGGCGCCGAGCAGGCAGTCCGCGATCGTCGCGGAGTCGTCGGTGATCGGGAACATGCGGCCATCCGACTCGGTCTTCGTGGCCACGCCGCGGGCGGCGAACCAGGCGACGGTGTCGCGGGGTTGGAAGCGGTGGAAGGCGCCGAGCAGTTCGCGGCCGCCGCGGGGGTAGCGTTTCACCAGCTCCGCCGGCTCGAAGCAGGAATGGGTGACGTTGCAACGGCCGCCGCCGGAGACCTTGACCTTCGAGAGCAGGTGGGGCGTCGCCTCGAGGAGCGTGACCTCCCCGCTGCCGCCCAGAGCCTCCGCGCAGGTGATCGCCGCGAAGAAGCCGGCGGCTCCTCCTCCGATGACGGCGATGTGGCGGCGGGATGGCATCGTCGCCC
>CAIRWP010000045.1 GCA_903882335.1 uncultured Opitutia bacterium
ATTCCGGCTATCTGCGGGCGCGTTTCAACGCCCTCGCCTCGGCCCGCATCGCCGTGGCCCAGCTCCAGCAGCTCGCCGGCCCCGACCAGCGCGTGACCATGCGCGCCGACATGTTCGCCAACAACGACATCGCCGTGAGCAACAACGACGCCGCGACGGCCACCCCGGTCCGCGGCCGTTCGGACCGCGCGAACAACAACGCGCCCACCGGCGGTCGCCTCTCGCACCAGAAGCGCTACCTGACCGGCGTGTGGTCGACCGGCGGCGCGGATGCGTCGCGCGTACGCGACTGGGATGTGACCAACCCGGCGGACTCACGCCTCTTCCTCGGTTGGCTGGCCTCGCCGTTCGACATCAACCCGGTGCAGGAACTTTCAGGCACGACCCCCAATTTCGTCCCGAACAACACCTACTTCACGAACGTCGCCAACCGTCGTGTCGTCACCCCGGCCCGCGCCGCGGAGGCCCAGGCCTTGATCGATGACCTCGGCAATCCGATCGACCTCGACGCGACCCAACTCGTCCCGCTCGTCTCCTACGGCACGCTCAACCTGCCCACCGGTCTCTCCGGCCTGCAGCGCAACTACATGGGCGCCATCGACGCCCGCCCGCAGCCGATGCCGGGCCCGACCTACGCCGACACGACGACGCTCGGCGCGAACGGACGCTACGCTTTCTGGATCGGCGACGAAGGCGTGAAGGCCAAGGTCAACCTGCCCGACCACTACGCCTCGACCGGCGGCGGCACCTGGCTCTCGCAGGATGATTGGGACAAAGGATTTGCGGCCTCCGCGAACCAGCGCAACGGCATCGGCGCCATCGGCGGAGCGGGCGACCTCATCCGCGAAGGCGTCAACCCCAAGGGCGCCCTCCCCTCTGGCTTCAACTTCGACGCCTGGCGCGCCCAGGACATCACGGCCGCTTCGGGCAATCCGCAGGCTTTCCAGCTGGCGAAAGCCGTGGGCATCTCCGGCCTCTCCGCCTGGGCGGAGCGCCAAGCCGGCCCGGCCGCCGGTCAGGCGATGTCCGACGCCGCGCGCCTGCTCTGGCATGACATCACCACTTATTCCTTCTCGACGCTCACCGACACCTACAACGGCGGCGTGAAGGTCGACCTCTCGACCGCCTTCGAACTCCCGTACGCCATGTACCGCGGCCTGGAAGTCTACCCCGGGCAAAAAGACCCCACGCTGGTCGCCGACGGCCGCCTCCGGAAGCAGTCTCTCTTCCATGGCGCGCCCAACGCCCACTCGAGCACCGCGGGCCTCGGCACGAACGGGATGGCGGTGGACCTCGACTACAACCGGCCCAACCTCGTGGACAAGCTGGGCTCCGCGAGCGACCTCCTGCTGGCCTCGCCCCGCGCCTCCGAGTGGGCGCCTCGCTACCTGCGCTCGCTGCTCGGCAACTCCTACAACCTGATCCTCGCCCGCAACGGCGGCAGCGGCACGGCTCCGGGCAGCCAGAGCGAAACGCCGGAACGCCTGGGCTTCGTCTACGAGGCCCCGCTGCGTTCGGCCTTCTTCGACTCTTACACCCATAACGCGAGCCTCGTGTCGCGCCTCCTCGCGAACACGGAGCGCAGCCCCAACGCGACCGAGAACCGCGTGGGCACGACCAACTGGTACGGCAGCGTCGTCGTCACCAGCGCCAGCAACAGCCTCACCCAGCGCATCAACGCCCTGCCCTGGTCGGAACTGCCCGAGACCCACGCGGAGAACCTGAACGGACGCATCGTCCGCGGCCCCACCTGGGACCTTTATCGCAATTACTACCGCATGTATAAGCGCGAGATCGAACAAGCCGGCCAGGTTTCCGGCGCGCTGCGAGGTCAACCCGCCGCCCCGGCCGACGCCGTCGTGGCGCGCGGCGTCGAACCGCTGAGCTACGCGACCGGCAACCGCAACGAACCGGTGCAGCGCAGCCGGCAGGTGAACACCAGCGGCGCCGCCACGCCGTGGGACTTCGCGCAGCGGCCCGACCAGTTCTATTCGGCCGGAGGCCAGCTCAACGCCAACCGCTACTACTACCGTAACAACTTGTCCGCTCCCAGCGACACGCCGAGCTTCCAAGCCGAGCAGCGCCTGCGCTACCCGAACATCCTGGCCCATAATTATATCGGGGCGCAGTTCGGTGCGAACTTCGTGACGAACTTCGACCGGATGGGCCTGGCCCAGCCCCGCCCGGCCACCGGCGACGCGTATTACAACCTCAGCAACAACTTCCCCGAGACGTCGACGCGCACCTGGCCCACCTCGATGAGCCTGGCCCCCAGCATCGTCCGGTTCTCGATGGTCTTCTCGGGGGTGTTCTCCGACCCCACCGGCGCCGACCTGAACGGCACGCTCGGCGTGACGGTCGATCCGGTCGTGATGGTCCACAACCCTTACGACGTGGCCATCGAGTTCGAAGGCCTCGCGATGGTGACCAACGGCGACTCCCTGCCCTACATCTTCAACGTGGAACTCCAGCAGTGGATCTTTTCCGACACCCATTGGCAATATTTCGACCCTTATCCCACCGCACCGCGGACCCAGTGGGAACCGAGGACGCGCAGCCTCACCGACCCGCTCTGGGTCGGCGAACAGGTCCGGCGCGACCTGCTCATCGGCGAAGTCGCCTTGGGTGACGGCGCTTACGAGAACCGGTCGTTCTCTTTCCGCTTGGTCAACCCCGGCAGCAAGTTCCGGCTCGAGCCCGGCGAGATCAAGACGATCAGCACCAAGTTCATGGGCGGCGACTACCGCTCGAACCGCGCGAGCAACACCGTCATCGCGACGAACGACTTCGGGTACGACCTGGGCGCCAACGCGGTGTACAAGATGACCCCGTTCTACAACGTCCGCTACCGCCGCGGCGGCGACGTCACCACGCAGCTGGAGGAAGGCAGCGCGTCCGACCTCACCAAGCCGGACGGACGGCTCTGGACCTGGGGCTTCATGCCCGCCCGCCGCAGCGACAATAAATTGTACGTGTTGCCCGCTCCGACCGGCGCCGGCCAGGCGCCCGCGCACGGTTTCTTCGGGGGCTACTGCTACAACGGCACGGCTGGGGCGGATAATCCCGCCGCTTTCCACAACGCCGAAGACCTCTGGCGGGACGTCAAGAACGCACGGCGTCTCCGCGACGCTTTCGGCGTCGACTGGGACGGCACCGCGCGGAAACTCAAGACCATCCTGCAGTTCGCCTCGCCCCCCAACCAAGGCAAGAGCGTCCGCTTCGTCGTACGCAATTCCGGCTGGGTGAACTACGACAACCGCATCGTCGGCGAAGAAGGCGTCCCGAACGCGCCCGGCTACGTCTTCCCCCGCCTGCGCAACGGCACCACCGCGGTGGGCGGCCACCAGCACTGGAATTTCTACCTGCTCAACAACCGGAGCATCGACGGACAGGCGCTCAACAAGGATCGCCGCTGGTTCGGTTCGCCCACGACACAAAACCCGAACTACAACGTCGCCGCCAAGACCGTCACCAATTACGCCTACGAAGGCTCCGGCACCGCCCCGGGACAACACTTGGTCGACGAATCGTTGCTGCTCAACTTCCAGGCCCTCACCGCCGGCTGGCCGCTGTACGGCAATGACAACGGCCATTGGAGCAACATCATCCAATACAACGAGCAGTGGCTGAACAGCGTCGTCGGTCGTTCCGCCCGCACCCCGGACTATCGCCTCCCCACCGGCCGGGCCAACGCTTCCCACACCGGCGTGCTCTGGCGCGGCGACGTCAACGTGCTCGGCCAGCAGGTCACCTATGGACCGGAGCTGGGCGACCCTGAATTCGGCCGGCCTGAGATCATCGCCGGCAACCGCGCCGCTACGCTCAACAGCCGCATCGCGTCTGCCATCAGCGCCAGCCGCGGCGACGACAAGCAGCCGTTCTTCATGACGGACTTCCTGTTGCGTTCCGCGGAGATGACCGGACAGACGCGCGACATCTGGTACCCGACCAACAACACTTCGGCCGCCTCCAACTTCCGCATCGACGTCGACAACTCGCGCCAGCTCGTGACGCCCCCCGAGATCTTCAACGCCCCGATGTCGCCGTTCTTCCTGAGCGTGCGCCCGCAACAGGCCCACCTTTACGGTTACGACGGCAAGGCCCATACCCCGATCGGCTGGGTACTCTCACAGCGAGGTCTCGACGACTTCCCCCAGATGGCGCTCAGCGCGAACAACACGAACGCCTACTGGGGAGCCAGCGTGGATCCCTCCATCAGCCAGCGCTCGGATACCGTGCTCTTCCCCGTGCCGCGCCGGCCGCTGCTCTCGCTCGCCCAGCTGGGTTCGGCCGGCTTCGCGCAAGTCAACACGGACGCCGACCTCACCGTCGGCTCCTCTTTCGCGCACCCCGGCATCGTGGACCTGACGAAGGTCACCGATTGGCCCGGCCCCAAGGTCGAGACCGGCACCGACAGGGCCATCCCCGAGAACGGCTACGTCGGCATCCACGAAGGCACGCGCATGGTCCGTAACTACGCCAACGTGCGCACCGACCACGCCTTCGTGGCGAACCTCGCCCTCTGGGACGCCTATTACTTCAGCGGCCTGAACCTCCAGGCGAATTCCTACTCGATCCCCGGAGAAAGAAATGCCTTCCCCGGCGGACCTGACCTGCCCGTGGCCACCGATGTCGCCACCGACCAAGCCTCCGGGATCCGCCGGGCCGTCGGCAACGTGGGCGGCTTCGACGTGACGTCGTTCCGGGACATCAAGGAGGCCCTCGAAGCCGGCTACAATCCGCTGGCCAACAAGCGCGTGGTCTTCCAGCCGGATGCCCGGACCGCCGCCGCCGACGGCACCTTCCCCGCCACGCACGAATTCCCGCACCCGACCTACCTCTCCCGCAACGCGCTCTATGACGGCGGCTTCAACGTCAACTCGACCTCGAAGGCCGCGTGGAAGGCCGTCCTCGCCGGCATGCGCGGACAGACCATGCCTGACGGCACTTCCGTCAGCGGCACGGTCCTGACGCGCTTCGCGCGGTCCTTCCGTCCGGCCGGAGGCGACATCGGCGCCTGGAACAACTACCGCGAACTCACCGACGTCGAAATCGACCGGCTGGCGGCCGAGGTGGTCAAGGAGGTACGCGATCGCGGCCCCTTCATGTCCCTGGCCGACTTCGTGAACCGTCGCCTGCTGGATTCCAACGCGCCGGAGTTCCGCCAACACGGACTGAAAGGCGCGCTGCAAGCGGCGATCGACCGATCGGGCATCAACACCCAGGCGATCCGCGACGCCGGCGGCAACCTCTCCGACGGCACTTTCGCCGCGCCGGCGGCCCCCAATACGGCGACCAGTTTCACGGACCCCAATGGCGGCAGCGGACGAGGTTCGCCGAACTTCACCGACAAGAATGGCGACGGAGCGGGCGTGTGGGGCGTGCTGCGCAAGGCCACCAACGCCGGCGCCGCGCGCTTCCCCAACCTGGCCTCGATGAGCCAGCAGTCCGGCACCAACGCCGACCAACGCGTCACCGCCGGCCTCGGCGCCCCGCAGCTCGTCACCCAGATGGACGTGCTCAACTCCGTCGGGCCGAACCTCACGCCGCGCTCGGACACCTTCACCATCCGCGCCTACGGCGAAGCCCTCGACAACGCGGGCAACACCATCGGCCGCGCCTGGGTGGAAGTCGTCGTGCAGCGAGGCGCGCAGATGATGATCCCGGCCGCCCGCGGCCCGGCCTACGAGGAGATCAACCGTCGTCGCCTCAGCTACCGCGTGAACGGACAGTTCACCAAGGACTACGACTTCATCCCGATGCTCGACGCCTACGAAAGCCTCCATCCGGGAGGCGGCCTCGGCAACATCCGCCTGCCCGCCAACGCATCGCCGGCCGAACGCGAGAACTGGAACATCAACCGTCTGCTCGGCCGTCGCTTCAAGGCGACCTCCATCCGCTGGCTCAACGCGAACGAAATCTGATCCTATGTCCTTCCGGAATACCCTGACGGGGCTGCTGCTCGCGGCCCTTGCCCTTGTTGCGGCCGCCGCCGAACCTGAGCCGAAGAAACCCGGCGGCACGGCCGGCGCGGCCAAGAAGGCCGCCGGCAAGACGGGCGGCGACGCCCGCTCCCGCAGCCAGGCGGAACGCACCTGCGCCCTCACCCTCACCTGGTGGGAGATGCCCGTCCTCCCGGAAGGAGAGACCATGGAACTCGGCGTGCAGGGCGAACGCGACGTGACGCCGGTCTATCCGAACGCGATGACCCCCAGCGGCACCATCCTCTACGAAGGTCCGGCCAACGTGGCGATCGTCCGCAAAGCCATGGTGCCCGACCCGAGCGGCAAGCCCGGCGCCAAGCCGATCGAGACCTGGGTGCCCTTCGCCGGCTTCAACCTCGCGGAGAACGACCGTGAAGCGCTGGTCGTCATGTTCGCCTCGGAAGCCTCCCAGAAGGTCATGGTCCGCAAGTTCAACATCAACGTGGAGGACTTCCCGTTCGGAGGCCTCGACGTGCTGAACTTCAGCAAGGCCCGCCTCCTGTGCAGCATGGGCGGCAAAGTCTTCTACGCCGAGCCCTCCGGCCGCAGCCGCAGCCCGCTGGTCATGACCAAGCGAGAAGTCGTGAACTTCTTCATGGGCATCACCGACGCCGACGGCCGACAGAAGCTGATCTACCGCGCGCCGCTCATCCTGCACGAGAAGAACCGCCGGCTCTGCTTCGTCCTCGAGAACCCGACGGAGGAACCGAAAAACCGGTTCGTCTCCTACACGATCATCCAGCACGTCGCGGGTCATAAGACCATCGAGAGCCTCCGCGGCCAGCGCGCCAACCCGTCGTCGGCCGAACCCGCGCCGGAGGCGGCGCCCGCCCCGGCGCCGGAGACCGAAGCCCCGAAGCAAGGGGCGGCCAAGCCCAAGGCCGCCTGAGGCGGTCAGAGCTGAGCCGCCGCTTCTCGGTCCGCCAGCCAAGTGACGCGTGACGCGAAAGCGCGCAGCGTCTGACCAGGGTGCAGGGCGGGTGAGAATTCGCCGCAGGTGATCTCGCGCAAGGCGGGCGCCTTGGCGGCGCCGCCGACGAGGACGACGATCGAAGCGCACTGCGCGAGACCGGCTTCGGTGCTGGTCAGACGCCAGCCACGACCGGGCCATTCCGTGGCGACGAAGCGGGGACCGGAAGCGCGACCGATGAGCGGGCACTGCGGCCAGAGCGAAGCGATGTGGCTGTCGTCGCCGAGGCCGAGGAC
>CAIRWP010000046.1 GCA_903882335.1 uncultured Opitutia bacterium
GGGCCAGTGCGGCTGGACGGTCGCGCCTGGGGCGAGGGTCACCTCGATCAGCGGCTTGCGGCCCCCTTCGCGGAGCTTGTCCATCGCCACGCTGCTGGTGGCGGGCACCCGGACGCCCTTGGTCTCGAGCAGCGCCGCCAGTGCGAAGACCTGCTCCTGTTTCGTCGAGGTCGCGGGCGAGTCATGGCAGCGCGCGCACTTGGCGTCGACGCCCAGGAAGGCGGCCGTCAGCACGGTGGCCTTCGCGGCCATGGGCACGTCGTTCTGCGAGGCCATGCCGAAGCCGGCGGGGCCGCCGAAACGCTCGCTACCTTGCAGGCGGACGAGTTCGGTGACGAAGAGGTCGAGCGGTTTATGGTCGCGCAGACTTTCATGGATCCACCAGCGGAACGGGCCGGAGTTGTTCAGCGTGGGGTTGAGGATGTTCGGGTTCTCGGCGAGGAGGTCCTGCCAGAGGCCCATGGCGGCGTCGGCCGCGCGCGGGTCGGCCAGCAGGCGATCGATTACCCGGGACCGCTTGTCAGGCGAGCGGTCGGCCTCGAAGGCGGTGATCTCCGCGGACGTGGGCGGCACGCCCACGACGTCGAACGTCACGCGGCGGAGGAAGGCCAGGTCGGAGCAGACAGGGGCGACCTGCGTCGGTTGGGGGCGGAATTCCGGCCAGTGGGCACCGTCTTGGATCCAGCGGCGAAGGAGCGTCTGCTCGGCGACCGCGAGTCCCGGGCCTTTCGGCGGCATCCTCTCTTCGTCATCGGTCGAGCAGATGCGCGCGAGCAGCGCGCTCTTCGAGGCATCACCCGGAACGATGGCCGGGCCGTCGGATTTCCCTCCCTGGAGCGCGCCGGCGCGGGTGTCCAGGTGCAGTCGGCCTTTCGCCTTCGCGCCCTGGTGGCATTCGAGGCACTTGCTTTCGAGGGTCGGCCAGACCTCCCGGTGGAAATCGAGGTCGGACGGGCGGCCGACCTCGGCGCGGTAGGCGGCCAGTTTCTCGGCGATGAAGGCGTCGATGGGGTTATGGGCCGAGAAGCCGGCGGGCAGGGCGGGGACCGGTACCTCGGGCGTCGACCGCAGCCACGCCCGTCCCGCCTCGTGGCGCTTCTGCCAGTAGTCGGCTTCCGTGGCGCGGGCGGCGGCGCGGTGCGTGTCGTCGAGGGCGGTCAGGCGGGATTCTTCCTGGGTCGCGTAGCGGGACCAGCCAGCGTCATCGTAGGTTGGCGGCATCGTGCCGGGTCCGAGCAGGCTCCAGGTCTGGCTACCTGCTAAGGATATCGCCGCGACCGTCTCGCCCAGCTCGGCGCGTCGGCGTGACTTGGCGTTGATCACGTAGCCGACGATCGTCTCGACCGCGATGCGGTGCTCGCGCCCGTCGCTCGTGAATTCGCACCACGCTTCGCGGTTACCCGGCGGCGCGAAGCGGAAGGTCGGCCCCAGGTCGAGGAACTTGTCCTGTACCTTGATCGGCTTGTCGTCGGAGCCGCCGGGAGGGAAGGGGGTGGTCAGCACCAGGCGGTCGTCGATGAAGAGCGCCGAGGCCCCGCGGCCACGCAGGAGCAGGCGGTGTTTGCCGGCGGGCAAGGTCACCTTCGCGCCGGCGCGGAAGAAGTAGGGACTGCCGCGGTCGCCGCGGACGCCGGTCGCGACGTAAAGGTGGGGCGGGCGGAAGAA
>CAIRWP010000047.1 GCA_903882335.1 uncultured Opitutia bacterium
CCGGGACGTCGCGCTGCTGCGCGTCGCGGCCAAGGGCCTGGCCGCCCTACCCCTCCGGGAGGACGCCGGTGCCGGCGCGCCCATCTACTGCTACAGCCACCCCGCGAACAGTTTCGGCTGCCTTTCCGAGGGCGTCATCGCACGCTATTGCCGCCTACCGGGGGAGCGCAACGGCGCGGTTTTCATGCAGATCACGGCCGACTACGCGCGCGGCTCGAGCGGCGGCCCGATCCTCGACCGCGAGGGTAACCTCATCGGCCTCGTGTCCTCGACCAGTCCCGTCTTCTACGACAGCCCCGCCGGCGCCAAGGACGGCAAGGCCGCCGCGCCGAACCTGCAGATGGTCCGGCACAACTGCGTCACCGCGCGGGCCATCCGCGAACTGGTCGCCCGCTGAATCCGCTCAGGCGTGGCCCGGTGTGCGGGGGTAGGCGATGACGTCGCGGATGTTGCCCTCTCCGGTCACGAACATCAGCAGACGCTCGAAACCCAGCCCGAAGCCGGCGTGCGGCACGCTGCCGAAGCGGCGCGTGTCGATATACCAGCCATAGGACTCCAGGTCTAGCCCGTGGGCCTGCATCGCGGCGACCAGGCGCTCCAATCGCTCCTCACGCTGGCTACCGCCGACGATCTCGCCGACCCCGGGGACGAGCACGTCCATCGCCGCCACCGTCTTCCCATCGTCGTTCTGGCGCATGTAGAACGGCTTCGCCGCCTTCGGGTAATCATGGACCGTGACCGGACTCTTGAAATGCTGTTCGGTCAGGTAGCGCTCATGCTCGGACTGCAGGTTCTCGCCCCAGACGACCGGGTACTCGAACGTCCGCCCGGACTGCAACAGCAGCTCGACCGCCTCGGTGTAGGTCACGCGGGCGAACGGCCGCTCGAGTACGAAGCGCAGGCGCTCCAGCAGCCCCTTGTCGACGTACGCGTTGAAGAACTCCAGTTCGTCGGCGCAGGTCTCCAGGGCCGTCCGCACGAGGTGCTTCACCAGCTCCTCGGCGCAATCCATGTCACCCGCGAGGTCGCAGAACGCCATCTCCGGCTCGATCATCCAGAACTCGCTGGCATGCCGGCTGGTATGGGAATTCTCGGCGCGGAAGGTCGGGCCGAACGTGTAGACATCGCCCAGGGCGCAGGCGAGCGTCTCGCCTTCGAGCTGGCCGGAGACCGTCAAATAGGCCTGTTTCGCGAAGAAATCTGCGCTCCAGTCGATCTGCCCCTCCGGCGTACGTGCGGGCGCGGACGGGTCGAGGGTCGTCACCCGGAAGAGTTCGCCGGCGCCCTCGCAATCGCTCGCGGTGACGATCGGCGTATGCACGTAGGCGAAACCGCGGCGCTGGAAGAACTCATGGACGGCCATGGCCATGCGGCTACGCACCCGCATCATGGAGCCGAGCCGGTTCGTCCGCGCCCGCAGGTGCGGGATCGAACGGAGGAACTCGACGGTGTGGCCCTTCTTCTGCAGCGGGAACGTCTCGTCGGCCCGGCCCAGCAGGCGGAAGGCGGTGGCCTTGAGCTCCCACTTCTGGCCCTTGGCCGGCGAGGGCACGAGCTGGCCGTCCACGCTGACCGACGATCCGGTGAGCGCGTCCTTGAGGAGGTCGGCACCGGGGACCGCGGCGTCCACGACGACCTGGAGATTCTTGAAGCAGGACCCGTCGTTGAGCTCGACGAAGGAAAAGTCCTTCGCGTCCCGGCGGGTCCGCACCCACCCGGAGACCGTGACGCCCGCGAGGGGCTGTTCCGCCGACAGGGCCTGCTTCACCTTGATGCGCATGCGGCAATCTGGACCAGACCGCCCATGGAAACAAGCGAGAGATGCCCTGAAAACGCCCGGCGGCCGCTCACTCGGGCTGGACAACCCTGACCCTTTTCCCACGCTGACCTTCCCTTCCTTATATGAACGCACTCGAGCAACTCCGCCAGCACACCAAGGTCGTCGCCGACACCGGCGACTTCGCCGCCATGCAGGCCTTCAAGCCGCTGGACGCCACGACCAACCCGAGCCTCATCCTCAAGGCCGTCCAGATGCCCGAGTACCAGGCCCTCCTCCAGAAGTCCGCCCAGGACAACAAGAGCAAGGGTGTCCAGGCCGCCGTCGACGCGCTTCTCATCTCGTTCGGTACCGAGATCCTCAAGATTGTCCCGGGCCGCGTCTCCACCGAGGTCGATGCCCGCCTGTCCTTCGACAAGACCGCCACCGTGGCCAAGGCCCGCGAACTGATCGCCCTCTACAAGGCCGCCGGCATCCCGAAGGAACGCATCCTCGTGAAGATGGCCTCCACCTGGGAAGGCATCCAGGCCGCCGCCGAGCTCGAGAAGGAAGGCATCCGCTGCAACCTGACCCTCCTCTTCTCCTTCGCCCAGGCCGTCGCCTGCGCCGACGCCAAGGTCCAGCTC
>CAIRWP010000048.1 GCA_903882335.1 uncultured Opitutia bacterium
CCTGCAACGCCTCGGCAAGGAAGGCGTCCGCCGCATGGCCGCGATGTCCGTCCTCTCCAGCCGCTACCTGTTCTCCCGGCTCGGCAAGTCCTTCCCGTCCCTGCCCGCGGCGGCCGACGGCGTGCCGCGCATGCACGAGTTCATCCTCACGCTCACCGAAGAGGACTTCAAGCGTATCGAGGCCGCGGGCATCCCGCGCGCAGGCATCATCGCCCGCGTCGGCAAGCTCTTCCTCGACTTCGGCTTCCATGCCCCGACCGTCGCCTTCCCCGAGGTCTTCGGCCTGATGATCGAGCCGACCGAGTCCTACACGAAGACCGAGCTGGACCGTTTCGCCGAGGTCGTGCTGGCCATCGGCGAGCTCATCCGCACGAACCCGGAAGTCCTCAAGTCGACCCCGCGCTTCACGCCGGTGGACCGCGTGGACGAGGTCGCCGCCAACCGCAGCCTCGTGCTGAGCGAGCACCTCACGGCCCTACCGAAGGTGAACGAGAACCGGCTCTCGCCGGTGTTGCTCAACGCGATGCCGGTCGCGGAGATCAAGGCCCGCATTCTCGCGACGGTCTGACGAGCGATCAGGCGGCCGGGAGGGCGACGGTGAACGTCGTGCCGCGGCCGAGCTCGCTGGTGACGGCGATCGTGCCGCCGTGGGCCTCCACGGCTTGCTTCACGATGGCCAAGCCAAGCCCCGCCCCGCCGGTATGCCGGGAGCGGGAGGCGTCGGCGCGGTGGAAACGATCGAAGATGCGGGGTAGGTCCTCCGCCGCGATGCCCCGACCGTCGTCGGCGACCGTCAGTAGCGCCCGCCCCTCGCGGACGCCGGTGGTGACGGCAACGGTCACGCCGGCGGGATTATGGAGGATCGCGTTGACCATCAGGTTGAGGATCACGCGGCCCAGCCGACCCGCGTCCCCCTTGACCGGCGCCCCGTCCAATTGCGCCACCAGCTTGGCCTCATGGTCGCGGGCCAGCCGACCCAGCAAGGCCACCGCCTCATCGGCGAGGTCCGCCAGGTCGCAGGCATCCGCCGCCACCGGGCGGCCCGCATCACCTTGCGCGAGCTCGAGCAACGCATCGGAAATCGCCTTCATGCGCAGGGCGGAACGTTGGATGGCCTCGAGCGCGGCCTGGTACTCGGCCGGCGTGCGTTCCTGGCGCAAAGCCCCTTGGCTGTCGGAGAGGATCACCGCCAAGGGTGTGCGCAGTTCATGGGAGGCATCCGCGGTGAACTGCGTCACCCGCTCGCGGGCCGCGTTCATCCGGCCGAAGGTCGTGTTGAGCACCACGGCCAGCCGGCCCAGCTCGCTCTCGGTGTCCTCGACCGCGATCTTCCGTTCGTAGTCGCCGGCGGCGATGCCCTCCGCGGTCGCGGCGATCCGGTCCAGCGGTCGCAGCGAACGTCCGGCCAGCACCCAGCCGATGGCGCAACCGAGGCCCGTGAGCGCGGCGCCGGCCGCGAACAACTTCCACGCCAGGGCGCGGAGCTCCGCCTCGAGCCCCGCGGAATCGAGGATGAAGGCGACGAAGGTCGGACCGGGTGGACGGTGCAGCAGGATGCGGCGGGTGCCGAGGGCGAAGATCAGGTCGACCGGGCGGGCGGGCCCGGGCTCCGCCCCCGGGGGCGCGAGCTGTGCGACGCAGGCGGCCAGGAGTTCGTTGGCTTCCGCGGTCGCGGCCAGGTTCGTGAACAGGACCGCGTCCTTGCCGGGGTCGGCGACCAGCAGCCGACAACCATCGCGCTCCAGTTCGCGCACCGTCTGCTCCGCCTTGGCCTTGCGCTGGACGGGGTTGTCGTTGGGCCGCGGACGCGCGGGGTTGGCGGCGCCGGTGGCCGCGGTCGGCCGCGGACCCGCGACGCCGGGCACCACCTCGCCCACGGCCCCCATGCTCGTGGTCATCAGCTGGCGCAGGCGCAGGTCGACCTCCTGGGTGCGGTTGGCCCGTTCATGCCGATGGAAGGCGACCAGCAGGACGGTGACCGTGGTGGCGAGGAGTCCGAAATTCCAGGCGAGGATGCGCCAGCGGATCGAATGGAAGATCACGGCCACGCCTGGCCCTCCGGGGCCTCCTCGATGACGTAGCCGAGACCTCGCCGCGTCTTGATCAGCTCCGCCCCGAGCTTGCGGCGCAGGTTGCAGACGTGGACCTCAAGCAAGTTCGACAGCGTATCCTCGTTCTCGTCGAACAGGTGCTCGTACAGCTCGGCGCGCGTGACGACGGCGCCCCGGCGGTGGGCGAGGTATTCCAGCAGCGTGTATTCGCGCCCGGTGATCGGCTGTTCCTTCCCGGCCTTGGCGACGCGGCGGGCGACGGTGTCGATGGCGACGTCCCCGAGGGTGATGGTGACTCCGGGCGACGGACGGTTGCGGCGGACGAGCGCGCGGAGGCGGGCGAGCAGCTCCTGCTGCATGAACGGCTTGACCAAGTAGTCGTCCGCCCCGAGGTCCAGCCCGACCACGCGGTCCTCGATGGAGTCGCGGGCGGTCAGCATCATGACGGGCGTACGTTTGACGCCGCGCAACCGCCGGAGCATCTCGCGGCCATCCATGTTCGGCATCATGTGGTCGAGCAGGATCACGTCGTAATCGCACTCCAAGGCCTTCCGCAGTCCTTCGGCACCATCGACGGCGCCGTCGACCGCGTAGCCCTCCTCGCGCAAGACCTTGAGCAAGCTGGCCCGCAAGGGGGCCTCGTCTTCGACCAGGAGGATGCGCATGGGGACTACCCCCATAGTCTAGCAGAATGGCGCTTAATCCAAGATTAAGAAGCCGGCCCTATTCCGCCTTGATGAACCGCCCGCGGGAGATCGCCGCGTAGGAGCCGCAGATGATGGCGGAGGCCCCGCAGACCCAGAAGACCTGGCCAGAACTGATCTGGAATTTCTCGCGGGCGACCCATTGGACGCCGGCGGCAGCCAGAATCCCGAGGAAACTCAGGCTGCTCACGCTACCTTGCACCGCGCCTTTGCTCTCCGGCGAGGGACGATGCTGGATGACGGAGACGACCGGGACGATGAAGAGGCCGGCGGAGAAGCCCAAGGTGGCCATGCAGATACGGAACGTGTCGGCCGTGACCCCCTCCATCCCCATCGGCACGGTACTCAGGGCCAGACCCAAAGCGCCGATCGGGACCAGGCGATATTCGATGCGGCCGCGCGAAGCGTAACCAGCGACGACGCTCCCGATGCCGATACCGAGGGCCAACCACACGTTCATCATGCTGTTCTGGAGGTCGGTCAGATTTAGGACTTTCTTACAAAAGACCACCATGTTCATCATCACCAAGGCCGAGATGAAATAGAAGCCGGTATTACCCCAGCACGCGCGCCAGAGATCGCGATCCTGCTTCATGATCCGGAGCTGACGCCAGAGGTCGGTGACGGGATTGATGCGGACCGGGCAGGTCGGATCGGCCGCGGGAACGGGCGTGACATTTCGGCTGGACAGCCAGCCGACGAAGGCAATTGCCATGAGGATAGGGCCGGCGATCCACTCGCTGCCCTTGAAGTAGTCGGAGAAGATTCCGGCGGCCACCGTACCGAGGATGACGCCCAGGAAAGTCAGCAGCTCAAGGATGCCATTGCCCCAGGACAACTTCTCGTGGGGCAGGATTTCGGGCAGGATGCCATACTTGGACGGAGCAAAGATGGCGCTATGGCACCCCATCAGGAAGATGGCTCCTAACAAAAGCGGCAAGCTTTTGAGCCACAGGGCGAGCCCAGCGAACGCCATGATGCCCATCTCCGCCGACTTCACGTAGACCATCATGCGCTGCTTGCTGTTACGGTCCGCCAGCCAGCCCCCGAGCATCGCAAAGAGGATGAAAGGCGCGGAGAAGACGGCCGTCACCAAGGAGACCAACCGATCCTGCTCGGCATCCCCAGTGGACGCAGCGGCACTAGCCAGAAGCACTAGGATGATGAGCTGCTTAAGCGCATTATCGCTAAAGGCGTTCTGGAACTGGGTTACCATCAGGCTCCAGAAGCCTCGTTGCCAGCCAACGTGAGAAACGGCTGAAGTCGAGGGGGCGGACATAGACCATCTCACCCGCAAGGGGCGGGCGTGACAATACTATTAGACGCCTAGTTAGACGCCTAGGACTTCAACTGGGCGAACAAGTCCAACGCCGACTCCGCCCGGTTGAGGATGTAGACGTGGTAGCCGGGCGCCCCTCGGGCCACGAGCCCGCGCACCTGGCGGACGGCCCACGAGACGCCGACCTTGCGCTGCGCCTCCTCGTCATCGCCGCAGGCCTCTAGTTCGCGGACCAAGGCCTCCGGGATCCGCGCCTTGCAGAAACCGCAGAAGTTGCGGGCCTGCTTGAGCGAGAGCACCGGCATGATGCCGGGCAGGATCGGGACCGTCACGCCGGCCGCGCGGGCGCGGGCGACGAAACGGAAGTAGTCCTCGTTATCGAGGAAAAGCTGGGTCGTGACGAAGTCCGCGCCGGCGGAAACCTTGCCGGCGAGGAAGCGGGTATCCGACAGGTCATCGGTCGCGTCGGGATGCCGCTCGGGGAATCCGGCCACGCCGACCGCGAAGCGCCCGGGGCGGACGGCGGCGATGTGGCGGACGAGCCCCTCGGCGTGCGCGAAGCCCTCAGGGTGCGCGGTGAAAGCCGTCTGCCCCTTGGGGGGGTCGCCGCGTAAGGCCAGGATCCCGGAGAACCCGGCGGCATCGTAGCCCGCGATGACCTCGGTGAGCTCGGCCTGGGAGTGCCCGACGCACGTGAGGTGGCCGATGAGCGGGAAGCCGAGCTTCACCAGCTCGGCCCCGTAGGCGAGGGTCGTGTCCCGCGAGGTGCCCCCCGCGCCGTAGGTCAGGGAGGCGAAGTCGATGCCGAGCGGGCGCAGGGCCCGGGCGACCTCCAGCATCTTCGCGCCGGCCTCGGGGGTCTTGGGCGGGAAGAACTCCACCGACACCGTGGGACGGGCGGGAGCGCGGAGCGCTTGGATGAGCTGGGACCGGGACATCGAAGTATCAACCTATCGAGATACGATGATGTATGTCAAGACCCCGCTTGGTCATCCCCCTGCCCGCCCCCTCCGTTCACGGGCAGGTCACCCGGCAGCGCCACATGGTAGGCCATGACCATCCAGCAGAGCATCGCGGGGTAGATCAGCACGATGAAGCCGAAGGAGCCGAACATCCCCAGCAGGATGCCAGCGGTGACCCCGATGGCCTTGGCCGAGACCAGGAGGAAGTCGGGGATGAGCACGAAGAGGATCG
Source organism: uncultured Opitutia bacterium (assembly GCA_903882335.1). Lineage (GTDB taxonomy): Bacteria > Verrucomicrobiota > Verrucomicrobiia > Opitutales > UBA953 > UBA953. The sequence continues at coordinate 5,229 of CAIRWP010000048.1, forward strand.
CGGCGACGTAGCCGATCGAGGTCGTGCCGGAGTAGAAGCCATGGGACTTCGCGAGGTCCATCCCGCAGGCCGCGCAGGCCTGGTTGAGGCGGAACCACGAGGCGAGGAGGCCACGCTTACCGCAGTTCGGACAGTGGCACAGGACACCACGGCGGATGACCTGGGCGCGGGAAACGGTCAACTCGGGCTCGGTGGGCATGAAGGGAGAGTGCTGAATCGAGGGGTAGAATCGATGAGAGGGTCGAGGGGAGGGTCGATGGGAGAGTCGAGGGTAGAATCGAGGGTAGGGTCGATGGTAGAATCGAGGGTAGAGTCGATGGTAGAGTCGAGGAGAGAGGGCGGAGTTCGGAGTACAGATTACAGAGTACCGAGAATGGAGGGTGGAGTCGAGGGCGGAGGACGGCAGTCCCCCGTTGGAGCCAGAAAGGCTCCGCCGAATCCGCACGACCAGAAGCCCGCACCTTAGGCCACCCGGGTTTTTCGTTTCGACTGGGGCGAGGCGTTCGCCAACCTCAGCCTTATGGACACCCCTGCCCCCAAGTCCGAACGTCTGCTTTCGCTCGACGCCCTGCGCGGCTTCGACCTGCTCTGGATCCTCGGCGGCGAAGGCATCGTGCATGCGCTGCTCGCGCTCACCGGCTGGGCCTGGGTCGCCGCGGTCTCCAGCCAGCTCAAACACGTCGCGTGGCACGGTTTCCAGGCCTACGACCTTATCTTCCCCCTGTTCCTCTTCCTCGCCGGGGTCTCCACGCCGTTCTCGCTGCGGCATCGGCTGGGAGCCGCCGACCGCAAGGCGACCGTCGCGAAGATCGTACGCCGCGGGCTGCTCCTCGTCCTGCTCGGGGTCATCTACAACAATGGGCTCCAGTGGAAAGGCGTCGACCAGATGCGGTTCTGCAGCGTGCTCGGGCGCATCGGTCTCGCCGGCATGTTCGCCCAGCTCATCTTCCTGTATAACGCGCACCGCCTCCGCCGGCTCTGGTGGTGGCTGGGCGGCATCCTGGTGGGCTACTACGTCGTCATGACGACGGCCGCGGCGCCGGGCTTCGCCGCCGGAGACCTCTCAGTCGAGGGCAACTTCGCGAGCCACATCGACCGTCTGCTCGTGCCCGGCAAACTGCACCGGACCATCCACGACCCCGAAGGCCTCTTCTCGACCATCCCGGCTATCGCGACCGCCCTGCTTGGCATCTTCGCCGGGCTCTGGCTCCAGAAGCCGAACGAGGAGGTCGCCCCGTGGCGCAAGGCCCGTCGTCTCGCGCTCGGCGGCCTGCTCTGCCTGGCTCTCGGGGGCCTGTGGGACTACGCCTTCCCCATCAACAAGAACCTCTGGACCAGCTCGTTCGTGCTCTGGGCCGGCGGCTGGAGCTTCCTGCTGCTCGCGGCGTTCTACGCGCTGGTGGACGTCCTCGGCTGGCGTCGTTTCGGCTTCGCCTTCGCGGTCATCGGCATGAACTCGGTGCTCATCTACCTCGCGGGCAAGTTC
>CAIRWP010000049.1 GCA_903882335.1 uncultured Opitutia bacterium
CGCCAGCGGTCTTTTCGCCGTCGAGAAGCCCGAGGGCATCCTGGCCCATCCCAATCCGGGCGAGGTCGCGGAAAAAGGCGAGGTCCTCATCGGCGGGAATTATTCGATGGAGGAGGAAGCCTTCCATGTGCGGGACGGGGTCGGCGGCATCCGCCGGGTCTTCCTGTTGAACCGTCTCGACTCGCCGACGAGCGGCGTCCTGCTGCTTTGTCTCGACGCCGGGGTCGCCACGTTCGTCCGCGACCTTTTCGCCAAGTCTCAGGTCTCGAAGCTGTACCTAGCCTTGGTGCGCGGTCGGGGGTTGCGCACGCCGCGCGGCACCTGGCAGGACCAGCTGGTCAAATCCCGCGGTCCCGGTAACAGCGTCCGGTCCGCCGCCGCGGAGTCCGGCGGGGTGACGGCGGTGACGCTTTATCAGTGGGAGCGGGCGGCCGCCGCCACGGTGCCGCTGTCCTTGGTCAACCTGGAGCCGCGGACAGGTCGTACGCATCAGCTGCGGGTGCAGACGGCGCAGCACGGCCATCCGATCTTGGGCGACCGTACTTACGGGGATTTCGAGTTCAATAAAGCGGTGGGTTCAGCCCGCGGTTTCAAGCGGTTGTTCCTGCATGCCTACCGGACGGAAGTGAGCTTTCCCTGGCAGGGTGAGACCGTGAAGTTCAGCGCGACCGCGCCGATGCCCGCGGAGTTCGAGGAGGCGCTCGGCGAAGACGCGGGCGGCGGCGGCAAACCCGATAAGCCGAAGGCCGGCCCTGGGGGGCGGCAGATTTCGCCCCGCCTGCGGATCCGGCTCTGAGTTCAGGGCGCCCCCCAGGCCTTCTTTAGCACTGCGACCATATCGGGGTCGTGAGCCTCGAGCTCCGCGCGGTGGTAAGGGAAGAAGTCGTTCTGCCCGAAGAAGGCCTCGGTCGTCTCGGCGAAGTATTCCATCGGGGTGGTCATCGCGTAGGCTCGGACGCCCTCCGTCATCTTGCCCTGCCAATTCTTGCGGCTGACTTTATCGTAGGACTTGTTGGCGACCGCGCGATCGTAGCAGGCCTTGACCTCGGGGTGGTTGAAGCCGAGGACCTGGTCGTGGTAGGCGTGGGCTAGTTCGTGCAAGGTCAGGAGGGGCATGCGCAGTACCTCCTGGTCGAGGTTGGCGACGCCTGAGAATTCGACACCCTTGACCATGGCGGGGTTGCGGCCGTTCTGCTTGAGCCAGCCCGCTCCCGGGTGGTACTCGGCGCCGGCGCCTTTGCCGTAGGGAGGGGAGAGCCACAGGGTTACCTTCTTCATCTGGGCGACAGCCTTGGCCGGCACGAGGCGCTCGACGTCCTCGAGCTGCTTGCGGATCAGTACGAGCCCTCGCTCGGTCTCGGTTTTTTTCTCCTCAGTCAGGAGTTCGAGGCGAATCATCACCGACCAGCCGCGGAGCACTCGCGATTCATAGCGCAAGGGCAGGGGGGCTGTCGCCTCCGCGCTGGCGGGGGTCTTGGCGGGGGCGGTCTCGGCGGCCGTAAGGCAGGTCACCAGGGCCAGCCAGAGGGCGGGGCGGAGGAAGCGGGGCATACCCCCTTCCTAGGGGCGCCCTGAGGTCTAGCAAGCCTCCGCCTTCGCCGCAGGGGGTCGTAGAGGCCTTGCCGGACGACATACCGGATGACCCCCGCGACATCGTCGACCCTAGCTTGCGCATGAGGTTGGTGCGGTGGTTCTCGGCCGTCTTGGGGCTGCGATTGAGCTTGGCGGCCACTTCCTTGCTGGTGTGGCTCGTGGCGAGGAGGCCGGCGACCTCGCGTTCCCGCGGAGTCAGCAGGTCGATCATCGAGTCCGCTTGGGTGCTGGGTTTAGCCAAGCCGTCGCGCCCGGTTTTGCTGAAATGATCGTTAAACCAAGTGTTGCCCTTGGCGATGAAGCCGAGGGCGA
>CAIRWP010000050.1 GCA_903882335.1 uncultured Opitutia bacterium
ACCACCAAGCAGACTCCCACGAGCAGCGTGAGCCAGCGGAGCAGGATGGAGGGGAAGGCGGGCAAGGGGGTGGGCAGAAACGAGGGGAGAGTCGAGGATAGGGTCGATGGTAGAGTCGAGGGGAGGATCGATGGTAGCGTCGAGGGTGGAGTCGAGGATAGGGTCGATGGCTGAAACAAACACGGAAGGTTCACCGTCCGCTAACCGCCAACCGCTATCCCCTAACCGCTAACTGAGGATTCCCTTGATCACCTTCGCCGGGACGACGCCGACGAGTTTCTGGTCGAGGCCTTGGTACTTGAAGAGCAACTTGTCGTGGTCGATGCCGAAGCGGTTGAAGATGGTCGCGTGGAGGTCGCGCACGTGCACAGGGTCCTTGACGACATTGTACGAGAATTCATCCGTTTCGCCGAAGGTCATGCCGCCCTTAACGCCGGCACCGGCCATCCACATGCAGAAGTTACGGGGGTGGTGGTCGCGGCCGTAGTTGGTCTTGGTGAGCGCGCCTTGCGAGTAGACCGTGCGGCCGAATTCGCCGCCCCAGACAACTAAGGTGTCATCGAGCATACCCCGACGCTTGAGGTCCTGGATGAGCGCCCAGGCGCCTTGGTCGATATCCTTGCACTGCGCCTTGATGTCGTTGGGCAGGTTGCCGTGCTGGTCCCAGCCGCGGTGGAAGATTTGGACGAAACGCACACCACGTTCGACGAGGCGACGGGCCGTGAGGCAGCTATTGGAGAAGGTCCCGCGATCCTTGGAGTCCGGGCCGTAGAGCTCAAAGGTCTCCTTTGATTCCTTGGAGAGGTCAGCGAGCTCAGGCACCGAGGCCTGCATGCGGAAGGCCATCTCATACTGCTTGAGGCGGGAAGCGGTCTCCGGGTCGCCGACCTGCTGGTAGGTCAACTCGTTGAGCTCATTCAAGCCATCCAGCATCTTGCGACGGGTCTCGCGGCTGACCCCATCAGGGTCGCGGAGGTAGAGAACGGGATCGCCGGCGGAGCGGAAGGTGACACCCGAGTATTGCGTCGGCAAGAAGCCAGCCGACCAGAGACGGGCGGAGATCGCCTGCACGTTGGCGCCCGGGTTGGTGTGGCGGGCATGGAGGACAACGAACGTCGGCAGGTCCTCGTTCAGGCTGCCCAGTCCGTAGGAAAGCCAAGAACCCATCGACGCCTTGCCCGGCACCATGTTGCCGGTATACGAAAGCATATTGGCAGGCTCATGGTTGATGGCCTCCGTGTTCATCGTCTTGATGACGCAAATATCGTCCGCCATCTTGGCCGTGTAAGGCAGGATATCCGAAATCCAGGTGCCGCCTTGCCCGTATTGCTTGAAGCCAAACGCCGAAGGGGCGACGGGGAAACGGGCTTGCCCGGAGGTCATCCCCGTAATGCGTTGGCCATTGCGAATGGAGGGAGGGAGGTCTTCGTTGAAGCGCTTCGCGAGCTCGGGCTTCGGGTCGAACATCTCGAACTGCGACGGCGCGCCAATCATCGAGAGGTAGATGCAGCGCTTCGCCTTGGCCGGGAAGTGCTGGGCGCCAGGGAGGCCAGCGGCTTGGGCTTGGCTGGCAAGGGACTTGCCCAGCAGCGAACCGAGGGCAATGCCCCCGAGGCCCATGGCGTTCTGGCGGAAGAACTGTCGACGGTTTAGGCGGAAGTTATGTTCGACGGCGTCAAAGGGATGCATGGTAGGATTATTTGTTAAGGGTTTCGTCGCGGTTGAACATCTGCGAGCAGACGAGCGTCCAAGCAGCCACCTCATTGGGCGGAAGCTTGGGGTCGACGGGTTTATCACCGGCCTTCAGTAGCTTGGCGGCCTCCGCAGGCTTAGCGGCGTAGTCCGCCCGGAAGGCAGCGAGGGACTTAGCGAAGATTTGCTGTTCCTTGGCGGTGGCCGGACGGGACAGCAGGAGCAGGCTCAGCTGGTCGATACGAGCCGCATCGGTGGTCTGCTCCTTGAGAAGCTTTTCGGCGAGGACGCGGGAGGCTTCAACGAACTGGACGTCGTTGAGCAAGTTCAGCGACTGCAGCGGGCTGTTAGAGCGTTCACGGCGCGTGCAGAAGACCTCACGGGAGGTCGCGTCGAAATTGAGCATCATGGGATGCGGGGCCGAACGCTTGAGGAACGTGTACATTGAGCGGCGGTAGAGCCCTTCGCCCTTATCCGGCGTGTAGAAGCGGGTGTTGCTTCCCGTCATCGCCACGTCGCTCCAGATATTCTCGGGCTGGTAGGGCCGGGTGGAGGGACCGCCGACTTTTTGAATCAAGAGACCCGCGGTGGAGAGGGCGAGGTCACGGACAATCTCGGCATCCACGCGGTAACGCGGCCCGCGCGAGAGCAGGCGGTTCTTCGGGTCCTTCTCGAGTTTCTGCGGGGTGATTGCGCCCGACTGACGATACGTCTCGGACAGTACGATCGTGCGAACCATCGCCCGCACGTCCCACTTTTGGGCCACGAACTCAGTGGCGAGCCAGTCGAGTAATTCGGGGTGAGAGGGTTTCTCGCCCATGATACCGACGTTCTCGGTCGTCTCGGCCAGGCCCGTCCCCATGAATTGATACCAGAGACGGTTCATGGTGACGCGGGCCGTCATCGGGTTGCGGCCATCGACCAGCCAGCGGGCGAGGTCGAGGCGGTTGGCAGTCTTACCTTCGATTTTCAGGGCGGGTAGGACGCGGGGCGTTCCGGCTGGAACGGTTTCGGACGGTTGCGTGTATTCGCCGCGGATCAAGAGCTTGGCGGTGGCCGGCGTGGCGTTCTCCTTCATGATGAGCGTCATGGCACCGCGACCTTTAACCACGTCGAGTTCGGCCGTGGTAGCCTTAATTTTGGCAACGACCGACTGATCGGACTTATCGATGCGACGGTCGTAGTAGCTACGCAGCAGGGCCACGGAGGCGGCCGGGGCCTTGGCGCCTTCCTTGCCGACGGCGGCACGGAGTTCGGGCACCTTACCTAAGGTGGCGACGTCCCCGGCTTCAACCAGGGCAGGGATGATGTTCGCGGAAGCGAGGACGATACTGGTCGCCCCGGCCTTACTGCGAGTACCGTAACGGAAGGGTGTCGTGGTGCGGATGGTCGCGTTGGCGGGGAGGGTGTTGGTGTCGACGATGTTTTGCTGCTGGTCGCCATCGATGTAGAACTTCACGCCCTCGGGCTTACCTGAACCGTCATAGGTCACGATGACTTCGACTTCCTTGTTCACCGGGATGACGCCCGCCGAGCGCACCTTGAGTGCCTGATCGGGCCAGGCCTGGATGATGTGCATAGCGGGGTTGCCGTTCTCGATCCAGAAGTCCCAGCCGCGGTAGTTATTGCCTTCATCCATACGCGCGAGCACGGCGCCGTTAACCGTCTTGGTCATCTTCAGGCGGACCTGCACGGCCCAGGCTTGGTTCTTTTCGAAATCACCGAGCGTCGCGTGCTCGTAAGCGGAGGAGCCATCCAGCACGAACCCGCCTTGCTTTTTATTGTAAGCTGGCTTGCCAATGGCCTTCGCCGTCAGCGCAGGGCCAGTCGGCGTCTTAACCGTCAGGGGTGTGGCGGCGTCGAACTTCCAGCCGGCTGGTAGTTCCTTCGCGACGATGGAGCTGGGGCTGGCCTGGGCGCGCCACGTGGCGAATTCCTTATCGGCCTTGGCCTTGCGGGCGGCGTCATCCTTCTTGAGGGCTGCCAGGACGGTATCCAATTCGGCCTGCTTCACGCGGTCCTCGGGCCGAGCGACCAGCATGGACGGCGGGTGGTTGGCGTTATTCCCGTCGAGCGCGGACATCGAAGTATTCCGGAAGAACGCGGCCATGGCGTAGAATTCCTTTTGGCTGATCGGGTCAAACTTGTGGTCATGGCAGGCGGCGCAACCGCTCGTCAGGCCAAGCCAAACGGCGCCTAGTGTCTCGACCTGATCCTTGGCGTAATTCGTCATGACCTCTTCAGAGATGGCGCCGCCTTCGCCGGTCGTGGGCAAACAACGGTTGTAGCCGGTGGCGACGAGCTGCTCGATGGTGGCATTGGGCAGGAGGTCGCCGCCGATTTGTTCAATAGTGAAGCGGTCAAACGGCATGTTCGCCTTGAAAGCATTGATGACCCAGTCGCGGTAAGGGTAGATGTTGCGAACGTTGTCGATATGAATGCCGTGGGTGTCGGCGTAACGCACCGCATCCAGCCAGTGACGGGCCATTTGCTCGGCGTGCTGGTCCGTCTTGAGCAGACGCTCGACGGCCTTGGCGTAGGCGTCGGGAGAAGTGTCCGCTAAGTAGGCTCGTAATTCTTCCGGGGTGGGCGGCAGGCCGGTGAGGTCGAGGTTGAGTCGGCGGAAGAGCCGTTCCTTCGCTTCGGGTCCATTCGGCTTCAGGCCGTTCTGGGCGAGAGTGGCGACGACGAAGGCATCGACGGGTGTCTTGGCCCAACCGCTCTTGTCGGCGGGCGGAGTCGGACGCTGCGGCGGCAGGAAGGCCCAGTGCTCTTCATACTTGGCGCCTTCGTTGACCCAGCGACGAATCAGTTCAATCTCGGCCGGCTTCAGCTGCTTGTGTGACTCGGGCGGCGGCATCACCTCGTCCGGGTCTTTGTTCAGGATGCGCTGCAGGATTGGTGATTTATCCGCATTACCCTTGATAATGACCACGTCGCCGCTCTTCGCAGGTTGGAAGGCGAACTCAGCACGGTCGAGGCGAAGCTTAGACTTACGCGAACTAGCGTCCGGCCCGTGACAGTGGTAGCAATACTCGGAAAGGATGGGTTGGATGTCGCGGTTGAACGAGACGCTGTCGGCGGCCACGAGGGCGAGCGGCGCCAGGACGAAGAGGAGGGGGCGGGGCGACATGGGGGGGCAAGGGGTCCGACCAATCTGGGTGTACCTCGGTTCCATGCAACCCTGCGGATGGGTTGGCCGAGGGGGTGGCCGGGGGGGGGCCGATTAAGCCTTGGAGGCGTCCGCGGAAGCCCTAACTTGGGCGGTCATGAGCACCCCGCTTCCTCGCCGTCAGTTCGTCTCCACCCTGGCTGTCGGCGGCCTGGCCTTGGCCGCCGCCCCCGCGCTCCTCCGCGCCGACCCCATCCCCGCCAAGGTCAAGGTCGCCCTGATCGGTTGCGGCGGCCGCGGGACCGGCGCCATCGCCCAGTTCCTAGCCGCCTGCAAGGTGCTCGGCGTGGAAGGCGAGGTCGTCGCCCTCGCCGACGCCTTCGAGGATCGCGCCAAGCGCCTCAACGAGACCTACAAGCTGCCCGCCAACCGTGTGTTCGTCGGCTACGACGCCTACCAGAAGGTCATGGCGACCGACTGCGCGTTCGTCCTCCTGGCGACCCCGCCGGCTTTCCGCCCCGTCCACTTCGCCGCCGCCGTCGCCGCCGGCAAGCATTGCTTCGTCGAGAAGCCCGTCGCCGTCGACCCGGTCGGCGCCCGCGCCATCATCGCTTCCGGCGAGGTCGCCCGCTCCAAGGGCCTGGCCGTCGTCGCCGGCACCCAGCGCCGCCACGACGCTTCCTACCTGCGTAACAAGGCCCTCATCGATGCCGGCGTCATCGGCGCGCTCCGCGGGGGCGTGGTGCAGTGGAACGGCACCGTGCCGTGGGTCCGTCGCCGCGCGAAGGGCGAATCCGATGCGGATTACATGAACCGCAACTGGCTCAACTTCACCGAGCTCTCCGGCGACCACATCGTCGAGCAGCACATCCACAACGTCGACGTCGCGATCTGGTTCCTCGGCCGTCCCCCGGTGAGCGCCCTCGGCTTCGGCGGTCGCGCCCGGCGCGAGACCGGCAACATGTTCGACTTCTTCAGCGTCGATTACGATTTCGGCGACGGCGTGCGCATCCACAGCCAGTGCCGCCAAATCACCGGCACGGCCGGCCGCGTGGGCGAGTTCTTCACCGGGGCCGAAGGCTCCTGCTACGGCGCCGGCAAGGTCTTCGCCAAGCAGAAGTATGAGACCCCGGTCATCAAGCTCGATACCGATGACTCCATGGTGCAGGAGCACGTGGACCTCATCCGGGGCGCCTACAACGGCAAGCCGCTGAACGACGCCCGCCAGATCGCCGAGACCAACCTCGCCGTCATCCTGGGCCGCATCTCCGCCTACACGGGCGACCTGGTGAAGTTCGACGACCTCCTCAAGCACGAGAAGTCGCCTTACTACAACCTGACCGCCGCGGTCGGCCCGCTCGATTTCGAGAAGGGCACCGTGAAGCTGCCCGCCGAGGTCCCGTCGATCCCCGGCAAGGCCTGACGCGCCGAGCCCGGCGCGGGCTGGGCGACTGACCAACAAAAAGCCCCTCGCAAGAGGGGCTTTTCCTTTGGCTGGATGGCGCGATTACTTGACCGGCGAGTAGTCGGTCGGCACCAGGAACTCGGACTTCACGCCGTCCTTGATGGTCAGCGAACCGCCGGCCTTCTGCTCGGAGGCTTCCTTGGCGGCGACCCAGGCCGGGTCGGCGCGGAAAGCGTCGAAGCTGGCCTTGGCGGCGTCGGCCGACTTGTGGGTGAGGAGGTAGATCAGCGTGTTGCCGGCCACGAGCGGGGACTTGGCGCCCTTCTGGTCGGCGGCGAGGTTCCAGTAGGTGACGTTCGTCATGCCGTGCTTCTCGAAGAGCTTGAGGGTGTGGTCGCGGAAACGGGCGTTCAGGTTGTTGAGGCGACCGGCTTCGGTGGTGTAGGTGCGCAGTTCGAAGACGCCCTGGCCGTAGGCCTTGGGGGCCGCGAGCGCGGAGTAGTCGGTGGCGGTGAGGAAGGCTACTTCCACCTTGGTGATCAGCTTGCCGTTGATTTCCGAGGCCTGCTGGGCGGACTTCCAAGCGGGGTCGGCCTGGAAAGCCTTCCAGGAGGCGTCGCGGGCGGCGCGATCGGGGTAGGCGAGGAAGTAGACGAGCTTGTTCTCGGTGTTCTTGACCGGGACGAAGTAGCCGAGGCTCGTCATGCCGTGCTTGGCGAAGAGCTTGAGGGTGTGGTCACGGAAGCGGGCATTGAGCGCGTCGAGCTTGCCTTCGGCGGCGTAGTAGACGCGCATCTCGAAGAGACGGGTGTCGGGCTCGGCGGCGACCGCCGTGGAGGCGAGCAGGCCGAACGTGAGGAGGGAGAGCAGGGTTTTCATGGGAAGGTTATTTCTTGAGGAAGGTGTCGACGTTCTCGCGGGTCACGACCTGGAAGGGGATCATGACCTCCTTCTCGAAGGGCTGCTTGGAGGCCAGGAGGATGGCCGTGTCGATCGCGCCCCGGCCTTGGCCGACCGCGTCCTGGAAGACCGTCGCGTCGAGGCGGCCGGCCTTCACGGCATCGAGGGCCTGGGCGATGGCGTCCACGCCGATGACGTACACGTCTTTCTTGAGGCCGGCGCGCTCGAGGGCGAGGAGGGCGCCCATCGCCATCTCATCGTTGTGGGCGAAGATGGCCTGGAACTTGCCCTTGTGGGCCTGGATCCAGTTCTCGGTGAGCGCGAGGGCCTTGGCGCGGTCCCAGGAGGCCGTCTGGTGGTCGAGCAGCTTCAGTCCCGGGTATTTGGCGAGCACCTTG